>DAOUTL010000023.1 GCA_030626685.1 Candidatus Bathyarchaeota archaeon
CGTATTCGTCTTTCACTGGCATGTATGGTGAGTAGAGTATTCCTCCGTATGGGCTTGGCGGTATTGGTGTTTCGTATGTTCCGTTCCATGGGACGGTTGTTGTGTGACTTACATACTCGAAGTATGTGTCGTTTATGTAGATTTTTATGCCGAAACCGTAAAGTCCAGGACTAGGAATGTCTTCAATGACTACTGCAAAGGTGAACTCCGTTCCTATGACATCTGTGTGGCCGACTCCAAGTTCGATTGGTGACGGTATCACTCTAACTGTAGCCTTCTCTTCACTTGCTGATGCCGTGGGAATTCTTACCATTGCAAGTCCCATTAGCATTGTTGCAATCAGCGTAAAGGAAACTAATTTCCTGAATTTGATGTTCATTTTTCTCCTTTCTCCAATCTTCCTTTCGCAACTAAAATAATTAGTGAACTCTAATTAAAAGCTTTCTGGAAAAATATTCTATATCATGGAATTTACTCACCATTTCTATATTACAAAAATGTTCTAAATGACAGTAGTTTGACGTGCCGATGTATTAATTTCCAGTATGTGGCGACACAAAATTTGGAAAACCATAAAGTCTAAAACATAGAAAAATGTTTCAGAAAGCTTTAAATTTCGAAAACACACAATACATTGTGCAGAAAGGAGATAGGAGAAAAAAGAAAATGAAATCGCGAAACATTTACTTGACAGCGATAATTGCTTCCATGATGCTACTAATGACATTCGCTCCAATAAAACTCGCTAATGCGCAAGTAAGAACAGGAGATCTTCGAATTCACTATTACTCAAGTCCTGAAGTTGCCTACGGTAACCTAGAAGCCGGCGTAATAGACTTGATGTTCTGGCCTTTATCAGCAGAACAATACGCAGCGGCCATAGAGAATCCAGACATCGTTCTTGCACCAGTGGTTGAGAACGGAATGATGGAATTCGACTTGAACAGCAACGAAACTATCGCTACATATCCAGGAGTTAACTCACCCATGAGTTATTTTGAATTTAGAGCCGCTTTGGCTCTGTTGACTGACAAACCATACATCGTTGAAGGAATCTGCGGTGGTTTCGCAGCTAGAATGGATGTGCCAATCGTCAAGTCTGCACCTACATGGATAAACACTAGCGTAGTATACCCGAACTATCCATGGGAGTACGACCCTGCAGCTGCAGCTGACCTGCTTGATTCTGCAGGCTTTCTACAAGGTGCTACATCGAATCCTGACTACGACCCTGAATTCCCAGGTTCCGCAGAGTACATGCGTACATACCCGGACTACGCGATAGTTCATGACAGCCCCCACGTAAGCGTGGACGTAACTGGTCCATCATACGTCTGGACTTTGATGCTTCCAGCTATAGAAGTGCGGAAAGTGATGGGTGTACCAGTTGATGGCTACTACTACACAGACTTAGCTTACACGTTTGACGCAAACACAATAACAGTTGACGTAGAGCTCACTGAATGCACCTACATCTGGATTGAATACGCAATTGAACATCCAAAGGCTGGTCAAAACTTAGACAATATCATATTCTATGCAAGAAGCGACCACCTCCCAAGACTCAACATGGGCATACACTTGAGAGACAACATGGCGAAGATGGGTATTCCAGTCACCTTCAACGCACTACCCGCTGGCGGTTGCTACCCACCGGTCATGGCGGACCGTGACTACCACATCTACACTGGTGGATGGCGTCTAGGCAGATTCCCAACAAGCATGTTCTTCCTATACAACAGCTTCTGGTGGTTCCCTTGGGGTCCAAACTATTGTAATCCACCAATCCCTAGACCAGGTCCAGGTCCATCCGTAATTGACCCGAACTTGGACATATACCTAAGAGACATATACTATGCCCCAGACATCCCAACAGCCATGAAAAACGCCAAGTTAGCTCAAGGACTCCACGTATTGAAGGTTGTTAACATTCCAACCCATTGCGCCAAGAGCTACTTTGCATGGCGTAACTGGTTGCTAGGCGTGGTGAACATGGATGCCTACGGACCGGAAAACGGCTACACATTCATGAACGCTTACAAAGCTTCTGGTGCACCAGAACAGGGCGTCATCAGAGTTGGAACAAACCAGCCACCCACTTCCCACAACATATTGTTCTCATCATGGGTCTACGACTACTCTCAATTAGACAGATACTGGGAAGGAGGACAGGCCGTTAATCCATATGATATTGTAAGAGACCAACCGTGGATAGTGCAAGACTGGGGAGTAGGCTCATGGGTTGACCCAGACGACGGCTTAACAAAAACCAAAGTCACATTCTGGCTTAGACAAGACGTTTCATGGGCTGCTCCTGTTACAGGAGACTACATACGTCCATTCACAGCTCATGATGTCATGTTCTCAGACATGTTCTACTTCTTCTTCGACGATGGTTGGAACTGGGACAACGTAATGGACATTGACCACATTAACATCATAGATGACTACTGCTATGAAATCTACTTCGTAGATGAAAGCTACTGGTTGCAATACTCATCCAACTATCCCTACTTGCCAAAGAACGAGTGGGGAGAATTATTCTGCACACCAGCAACCTACAGTGAACCAGGCGCCATCTACGCTGCAGGCGAAAGCCTCTATTTGCTTGGTGACGGAGTGGCTCAAGTCGAAAGCATCACTGTAGGCGGAGAGGTGTTCACAGATTATTGGGTGAGATTCAACTCAACAGGAGTTTACTCAGCTAATAGAATCTATTTCACAGCACCAGTCTCTGGAGACTTAGTAATTAACTACTTGAACATAACAGGTGATCCACACGGATACTTCCCAGGCAGCGACACAGAATGGATACCCTCAAGCTATAGCTGCGGTCAATACATACCAGTTGACATAACAAAAGATACATGGGCAGTGTTCAAACGCAACGACTACTTCTTCCTAGAAACTCCGCCGCTGGGCGAGGTTGACTGGTACTGGTGGTGGGGTGACAGAGACGCAAACAGACCAGCTCCAGACTTTCCAGATGGCCCCCGCACAGGCTGCTTCATCGTCGACATCTACGACGTAACATTCGCATGCATGTCATACGGAAGCACGGGCTACCTAGAACCAACAACAATTCCACCATGGACACCAGGAGCAGACCTAGCTCCATCAAACACGGCAACCGTACCATATGGTGGAGAAGTAGACATCTACGACGTATCATCTATACTGATCAGCTACGGAACAGAATTCGGACACCCACCTACAGAGACAGGATAGTAAAACTCTGAAGATCTTCAACTCCCCTTTTTTATTTTTTTAAATTCTCAACAAAAATATAGAGTATAAGATTTAATTGAAGTTGTCACACAATGCTAAATCTTAAATAAACGTAATGGAATAAACCTTACACGGTGCAGCAGATGGGACTAAAAACTTTCATAGCGAAAAGGATAGTCTACATGCTTATTCTATTATGGCTAGTGTTAACCGTCAACTTCATAATCTTCAATTTAATGCCAGGAGACCCAATAATGCAATATATATCAAGACTAAGCGGAAAAATGGACGAAGCACGTTTGGAGCAGATAAAAAAACACTTCGGACTTGACAAACCACTGCATGAAAGATACTATGTCTACACTCTTAACTTACTTACGTGGAACTTCGGCGACTCCTACTATTCCGGGTCAATAACCGTAACTATGAAAGACAAGTTGTCTCGCACATTAGAACTTATGGGACTCGCCACAATCATAACCATTTTGTTAGGAATACTTTTAGGAATGGTAACTGCCTATAAAAGAGGCGGTGCAACAGACACAGCATTAGTCACTGGTTCACTTCTAACCTATTCAGTACCAATATTTTGGCTCGGATGGATAGTTCTTTATATCTTCGCTGTTCAACTCAAATGGTTTCCAGCATGCGGACTCTACCCAAACTCTTGGGCCATCCCGGGAAACTGGCCAACCAACATATTTGAATACATTTTTGGAAGACTCTACCATTTATTCCTCCCAACAGTAACCTTAATTCTATTCAGCGTCGGAGGCTGGATTCTTCTGACAAGAGCGTGTGTCCTCGAAAACATGACTGAAGACTACGTAGTCACTGCACGAGCTAAAGGGTTAACAGAAAGGACAGTCCTCCTAAAACACGTGCTAAAAAATGCTTCCCTTCCAATAATTACCAGTGTTGCACTATCCTTTGCGTTCATGATTGGCGGCGCCATAATCACTGAAACAGTATTCAGCTATGAGGGGATGGGGCGATGGACATGGCTTGCTATAGGACAAACCGATATACCTGTTCTTTCAGCAATATTTTACGTTTCAGCCATAGCTGTAATATTAGCCAATTTTATAGCTGATCTACTTTACGGAGTAATCGATCCAAGAATAAGATATGGGTGAGAAAAATGGCGTCGCGAGAAGCCAAACTCAAATTTACTCTAATGAGATTCAAAGGATTCTGGAACGAATACAAAAGAAGCAAACGTGGGACTCTAGGCTTATGTATTGTAGTCTTCTATATAGCTTTAGCTTTATTAGCACCTTTCATAACGCACTATGATCCCTATGCACCCACTCTTAAAGGATACTATCCTGCAGGCGAAAGACCTCAAATAGCTGAAAGGCTTTCAAAACCATCATGGTACAAAAGTTTACCCGGCGGCGATGCTCTCTCTGAAAATCTGTTTCCAGTTCAAGATCACCAGCTATCAACTTTAGAATCGATTCAAGCGGAATGGAATTGGATTAGCATAAACTGTACAGCTGGCCCGAATCAAACTGAAGGAGAGCAAGACGACGGCTGTATAGAAGTAAACTATACAAACCCTTCAGGTGACCCCCATAAAACTGGATACGCCATAGTTTGGCATGAATTCCAATATCCTTACAAAAATCCTCCACAGTCATTCATTATCCACATATCGATGTTTACAACAAACACAACAGCAACATCCATAAAGGTGCACATAGCTGATGATGCGGGTACACCGCTTTACACTAACCTAGAGACTCTGTACCTTTCAGATAACAAATGGAGACACACTTACATTCGTTCAGGAGTTTCTCCAAGACTCACAAGTAAAACATTCCCGGAACCCGGTAACTACTCTTTACAAGTAGAAGTAACAATTAATGGTGAAGAAGACGTAACTGTTCGTCTTGATAACATAGATCTACTGATCTACGGAGAAGTATTCGGCATTCTCGGATCAGATGGAAACCTTGGAAAACCACGAGACATACTTTCAACATTGATTTACGGAACAAGAATCTCCCTTATGGTAGGATTATTGTCAGCGGGAATCTCTACAATTCTCGGCTTATTCCTCGGATTGGTCGCCGGATTTGTCGGAGGAGTCACAGATGAGTTTATAATGCGGTTCGCAGACTTTCTTTTAGTTTTACCAACGCTGCCTTTGCTCATCGTGTTAATTGTTGTAACACAAGCTTCAATTTGGAACCTAATACTACTGTTGTCTTTCATGGGATGGATGAGTTTCTCTAGGCAAGTAAGGTCAATGGTTTTAAGTATAAGGGAAAGACCCTTCATTGAAGCAGCACGGGCTGTTGGTGGAAGCAACTCCTACATCATAGTTCGTCACATAATTCCGAACGTCTTCGCTTTAGTTTACATAACTTTAGCTACCTCTGTTCCAGGAGCAATAATTAGTGAAGCTTCAATAAGTTGGCTGGGACTCTTTGACCCTACAATTGTTTCGTGGGGAAGAATGTTATTCGAATTCACAAACTCTGGAGTAGTTAACCGTCCCTTCGGCGATTACTGGTTCTGGATGATTCCTCCTGGCATCGCAATAATGTTCTTGGCTATGGCTTTCATACTCATGGGATACTCTTTAGACGAAATATTGAATCCAAAACTAAGACAAAGACGTTAAACTTCCTCTTTATTTTTATCTTTCTTTCGAAAAAAATTCTATCGCAACGTACATATAATCCCAAAATTCTTTTTCAAGTTTCTCTAATTCCTCCTCTGATCTTATTCCATGTAAAAAAAGAATGCCTCCACCAAACATTGTTGTGAAGTTTCCTAGTCGAGAAATTGAGTGGGAATAATCGCCGGCTTCAAAAAACAGTTCGAAATCTTCCGGCTTTCCACTAATAGTGATTCTAATTTGTTCTAATATCTTGTGAATACCTTGTTTCGGAACAGCAACAATTTTAATAGTTTCTGAATTTTTCTCCTTTATGACACGGAAAAATTTGCTCTCAAAAAATTTTTCGATTGCTTCACTTAACCTTTCTAGATCAATGTTTAAGCCAGCCCATTTTCTTTTCATATCAACCGAAAATCTTAATGTAACTTACCTTTAAAGCCTTTTCCAATTTTGGTAATCTACGACTAAAACTTAAATATGTAATGGTTAAAGAAGTAATAGGTGCTATAAGGAATGCCGCTCTTAGATGTTCAAGACTTAACAACCTATTATTATACCCGAAGAGGTTCGGTTAAAGCCACAGAAGACGCAAGTTTCCAAGTTGAGAAAGGACAAGCTATGGGACTCGCCGGCGAATCTGGATGTGGTAAAACAACAATCGCTCTTTCGCTACTGAGAATCCTTCCACAAGGCGGTAAGATAGTCAAAGGAAAGGTCATTTTTGAGGGAAAGAACATTTTAGATTTCAGCGAAAACGAGATGAGAGAGAAAGTCCGATGGAAGGGCATATCCCTGATTTTTCAAGGTGCAATGAACGCTCTTAACCCAGTTTATAAAATTGGAGATCAAGTGGTTGAATCTATCAAATTACATGAACCTAATGTTACTCGAAAAGAGGCGAAAGAACGGACACGGAAGCTATTTGAGTTAACTGGAATTGACCCAACTAGAGTGGACAACTATCCCCATGAATTTAGTGGAGGAATGCGGCAAAGAGCTCTCATCGCCATGGCTCTAGCATGTAACCCTAAACTATTAATTGCAGATGAACCTGGCACAGCCTTAGACGTTATTGTTCAAGCGCAAATTTTGAAGTTGTTCAAAGATTTAAAGGATAAGCTGGGGATTTCAATAATTATGATAACTCATGACCTTTCTATGATTGCTGAGACCTGTAGTAGACTTGCAATCATGTACGCCGGACACATCGTCGAATACGGCGACATAGTAGACGTATTTAAGAAACCTTTACATCCGTATACTCAAGGGCTGATTGATGCTTTTCCGAGCATAGCAACAAAGAAACATGAAATGACGTCTATTCCGGGATTTCCACCAAATCTTCTTGATCCTCCCAGAGGTTGTAGATTTAACCCAAGATGCAAATATAATATGGAAATTTGCAGGAAACGAAAGCCAGAATTGAAAGAGCTTTTAAAGAACCATTTTGTCGCGTGTCACTTAGTTGGGAGCGGAAACAAATGAGTGAGACAATAGTTAAAGTTCAAAATCTAAAGAAATATTTTCTTGTAAAACTTGGATTTTTCCACACTTTGTTTTCAAAGCAATCTCTCTATGTACAAGCAGTTGACGATGTTAGCTTCGAGATAAAACGTGGTGAAATTTTCGGATTGGCAGGTGAAAGTGGAAGCGGCAAAACAACAACTGGAAGAGTCCTACTCAAGTTAATTGAACCTACAAGCGGCAAAATCATCTTCAAGAACCAAGATATTACTTCGTTGACAGAAAGTCAAATGAAGCCTTTCCGACGCTCCATGCAAATGATTTTTCAAGATCCATACGAATCTTTGAATCCTAGAATGACTATAGAAAACATAATCGCGGAACCCTTAAGAGTTTTAGATGTAGCTTCAAGTGAAAGTGAAATTCAACAAAAAGTTACAAAAGCCCTAGAAGAGGTTGAATTAATTCCTCCTGAAGAATTTGTCTTCAGATACCCTCATGAACTAAGCGGAGGTCAAAGGCAAAGAGTTGCAGTTGCCCGAGCTATTGTGATTGATCCTGATTTCGTTGTAGCAGACGAGCCTGTTTCAATGTTAGATGTTTCAATTCGGGCTGAAATCCTGAAGCTACTGTTCTCTCTTGTAGAGAAGCATAATACGGCTCTCCTTTATATCACGCATGACTTGGCTCTCGCGAGACACATATGTGACCGCCTTGCAATAATGTATTTAGGCAAAATAATGGAAATGGGAACCGTGGACCAGGTTATTGAGGAACCTTTGCATCCCTACACTCGAGCTTTAATGGCCGCTGTTCCTATTCCAGATCCCACTGCGAAACGAATTGAAGTTATTATCAAAGGTGAAATACCCAGTCCAGTGAACCCTCCTTCAGGCTGTAGATTTCACACACGATGTCCATCATACATCGGAGACATTTGCCGTAAAAAAGAACCCAAATTGATTGATATGGGCAACAACCATTACGTGGCATGCAATCTTTACCCAAAGAAATCTTAGCTGGGCTAATCTCCATTTTTCAATTATCTATTGCTTTTCCTTCACATAATATATGCATGTTACTGAGGAAAAACGTCAATTTTTCCGTCTAACACATAGTAAATCATCGTAGGAATTCCAGTCAAGGCATCTTCTTTTGATCCGCATTTTCAGATTCCGATAGTGAAGATACGAAGACTATTAACAATTGCCAAAGCAAAAATCATTCGACTTCTCATTTTGGTTTTCCTCTTTCTTAACAACCTCTGTTTTTTTCTTTGTTTTCTAGCCCAAAAAGCCGAAAATCCACCGAAACCAATTAGGGCGATTCCTACTGGTAACATATCACGATAAGGATAAAAATTTTGCGGAACAAATCTTTTAAGCGACATCGTCGTGGGAGTACTATTGAATTTAAGTAGAATTTCAGGCGATATAATCCTTGCCGTGTATGTTCCGTTGGTTTCAACAATTCCTTTTACGCCCTCTGGATCCTCTCCAAGGTCGATGAGACCACCAGTACTGGAGTTTGTATAGGCCATGTATAGCCCAAGTGTTGCTCCACCTGACCAATCAGGATATGTAACATAGACTAGATCAATAACTGTTCTTTGACCCACAGTGTTGTTTATTTCCACCTGAACTGTCAAATCATGAACCTCTTCAACCAGGTTTGGAGGCAGATCTTCTTGTGCAAAATAGACCCAATTAAACGTATTTGTTTCCCTCTGATCTGGCTCTATGTATAAAACAAGCTTATCCCCTTCAGCAAAATACCCTGAAACCTCAAATTCATTATGTTCCGTGTAAGTTGACTTATGTACATATTTCTCACCTGAGACGTTATAGAAAGCGGTAACGATAACTCCAGAAAATATGAATATTAATCCCAATGCTAAGAGTTTGTTTCCCATGCTAACCTCCTTCTTATGACCTAAAAATAATCTGAGTTCGCCATTCTAATTAACTTTCTGGAATAATCTTCCTCTTACTTTACGAGAGAAAAACAAAGTGTTCAAATTTATTCTGATTTAGACTTCTCCTTTTTTCTTTTTGCATATTCTGCTAATTCTTCAATTAATCCTAATCTACGATCAGGTTCTGGGAATTGTCCAAACGCGTGAAATGCCTTAAGATATTTTTTGTCTTTAATCCCATACCTTAATTTCACTCTCTTTTCTTCAAGACAGATCGCATAAATTATTAAGACAGCTGGTAATATTACACCTATCAACGGGTGTACATTAATCATCAACCACAAATCAATGAATACTCCCGCTGCGTATAAAATTGGAAGCCAAAACCAGAAACTAGTTACAGATGCCTTCATAACCGTAAAAAGCTCTACAATGCTCTCTTTTAAAGACGCAGACATACGAATGCATCCCTTTTTATCCAGGATAAAACTATTATTTAACTCTTAACATTTTAGTTTACTTGTTGAAAAGGTAAACCCTTAGAATTGATCCCAAGGTGATGCCTATTAAACAAAGAGTCAGAGTTGTTGGAATAAATAGTCTGGCAATGTTGAGCACAGCGACAAGAAGTATCCATTCCCACCCATAAGGAAGCAAACCGTAAATTTCATAGCCTAAAACAAACCAGATGTAACAAAATGAGAAGGCAACTGCTATTAAGAAAGAAGAAATAATTGTAGAACCATATCCTATGACGAGTTTTCTAGAATCCCTTAAAAGCACACCAGCAATCCCACTTATAATGACTATTACCATCATGGCTAAGCTATTCATCAGCGGCGCTTCATAAAAGGAAAAGGCGATTTCATAGGTTCTCCATTTCTCACTAGTTATGTAAATTGAGTAGTAGGTTAAAATCACGACCATGGATACGATTGCAATCCAAAGCACAATAACCATTATCTCTTTCTTGTTTCTTCTAATTGAATCAATGAAACCGCTTAATTTCATCCTAATCCTACCTTTTACCCTAACTCCTATTTTCCACCGGATAGATTTAAGTTTTAACATTAAAGGTATGCATGCATTTTCGCTGCAAAAATTTAAAGTATGAAAACTTCGTTTAGAAGGTTGATTATCTATGAAGAAAACGTATTTATGGCATTTTGCTATTTTGGTTAGTGTCTCCTTAATGCTAACTGCAATCGTATATTTTATAAATTACACCTTGCTCTTCTCAACTGCTTATGTCTCGTCAACAGACATGCTCTTCGTAGAAGGAATATTATTCATCATTCTAGGTATCTTACTTATTCTCGGATCAGGCGGCATTAATCTTTGGAGTGTGAAAGCAGCAATTTTAGGTGCTGCTACTGAAGCAGTTTACGGCGAAGGCGGTGTTACCCCTTCAGAACTCTTCAAAAGAGATTCTTGGAAGGCGAAGGGATTTCCTCGTTTAGGACTTGTGTTGTTGATGGCAGGTCTTTTCATGCTCGTCATATACTTTATCTCATTGGCTTTCAGATAAAAAAGGGAAGATTGAAGATTGCAAAGACTTATGCGATGTTATGGGTCTGATACTCCGTAGTTGAATGTGATTGTGACGATGTCATAGATGTCTATTATTCCGAATTCTGGAGCAATGTCTGCATATGGGTTCCAGTTCGGATCTCCTGGACGGGCATCGTAGGCCATACATGCTGCGACGATATCAAATATGTCTACCGTTCCATCGAAGTTGATGTCTCCAAACATTGGAAACTTGGTTTCTATACGGCCGTCCACTGTCATATAATCGATGTTCAGCGAATATGGTATGCACCACTTAGTTGCATTTCCAAAAGCTGCTAGTTTAACATCGTTGAGCGTGAAGTTACCTTCACCAAGTTCGGTCACTAAAAAGGTTATGGTTGCTAACGTTCCGCTGCCAAAAGGTGATGTACGTTCTTTTGTAGGATCTGACATGTAAGCGATCCAAACGTAGCTTTCCTCCTCGTTTATTTCTTCTTTGACCTGATATGTTAGGTTGAAATATTCTGCGAAATCGCCTATACTGACTCCAGTAGCGTTCAGCAGCGTGGTATTGTAATATAGTTTAATGTTGAATCCCACCATGTCCCAGTATGCATCTAGATCGTTTACTGTTACATTGACTTCAAAGCTACCTCTAACAATCCCCAATATGGAAGATGGTTCTACTTTGACAGTGGCTGGTTGCGGTATTAAGCTGACTATTCTGACACCAGTGCTTCTGAAGTTATTGTGTATATAAGTCTCCCCAGAAACAGGGCTTGCTAATGCACTTATGGTGTGGAAGCATGTTTCTTCGCCAGTTGTATCCCACACGTAATAAAACATGGTTTCGTTTCCAGGCGGAAGATTTGTTATTGTTTCAACCTGTGCATAGCCACCATAGTTTGTAGTCAAAGTGAAAGTTTCTGTAGCGTTGCCCAAGTTCTTCACAGTCACGTTAATGTAAACTGTATCACCGATTTGAACCATCGCAGGAGTTGCAACTAATCGCGTGACAGCAACATCATAAACATAAGTTACTGACAAGGCAATCGTTGATTCTTGCCAAGTCGCTCCCACTATCGTTCCATGATTTTCTTCACCTGAGTAGTCTGAGGTTGTGGTTCCTGTTCCTTCATCGAAGTGATAGCCTGCTACTAATCCTGGTTCAGGTTCTCCATACTTTCCGATTCCACCGTTATAATGTGTTGTCACTTCATCTGCCGATATGGCACGATTGTAGATTCTGACCTCTTCTATCTTACCACAAAACTCACGAGGGGCGAAGGTGCTAATTGCATCGTTTGGATTACCTCCATATAAAGAGGCAGATCGATTGCGTATGGACTATAACCTTCTGCCACCAAGGATTCCTTGAGTTCTCCATCAACGTATATCTTCATTTCATCATTATCGGGTCCATCGATTACCTCGAATGTTCCAACCACATGGTTCCACTCGTCCAGTGTTAAGGGTATTGGTCCAACCCATGCTACTCCTTTCCCGTAAGTGAAGAAGTACACATTGTCTTGGTCTTCGTCTACGAATAATCCATAACCCCCTTTAGGTCCACTATCTCTTTGCTTGTAAACTACGGCCCTCCAGTTATCGGCGGGTGATACAGTATATGGCTTTATCCATGCCTCAACCGTAATCGCGCCAGTGATATCTAAACTCGCTGAGTCAGGCACTTCAACATAGTCACTGTCCCCATCAAAGGTTAAGCAGTAACCTTCCGGACTCGCTTTTACAGTCACTATTGGCTCTGCAATCATTAGCGTACTTGAAACTAGTGTTAAAAGCATCAGAATTGATACTAACTTGTTTTTCATTTTTTCCTTTCTCTTTTTTGTTGAAATGCGCCGTTGAAGAATAACAATTAATTCTTCGCGGCATTTCC
>DAOUTL010000191.1 GCA_030626685.1 Candidatus Bathyarchaeota archaeon
GGGCTGGCGGGTGGGATTCGAACCCCCCTCGAAAATCTTGAGGCTCAAGTGGCAAAACTAAACACTTTACCCCTACCCTAACTGCTCAAAAACACGCTCCCCCAGGGAGCGGATGGATGGATTATCGATCGTGTCGGTTGGAGGGGACTTCTAACCGGGATTTGGTCCCGGCAACTGGGGAAACAGATAGCGTGTTTTGTGTAGGTTTAGGGTACCCACGGCTTGAACATTTTTTCCATTATTTTAGGCGCTAGGGTCGTGTAGTCATGTGCTACTGCTGGACTTTTCCATACAAACCACTCCGTTAGGTCGTGATCGTCAAAATCGTATTCCAGAACAAGCTGCGTAGCTCTTTCCGCTCTAAGCCTGTGCGGTGGAAAGTCTTCTCCTATTTTTTCTCCAGCTTTCTTGATTATACGATAGGCTCGATTATACGTCAAGTTAAACAGCTTGGCGTTTTCACCTTTCTCATTCTTGACTTTTTCCACCCAATCAAGCATCATAGAAACTAAAGGTTCATACTTTGGGAAAGTTATGTTCCTGATTTCTACTTGCCTTTCGGTGAGGTAGCCTTCATAAGGCTCGTGAGGATGACCGCTTCTCTTCGCCTCTTCCTCTGACACCCACCTCATCTTCGTCCCGTCAGTCGCCCTATATTTCGTCACCTTCATTTTCTTCCGATACTGTTTTTCAAGATTGAAAATCACATTCACCTTATCGCCTGAAACAGTTATATCGCTACACCTTAACCCTTCAAGCCCTCCGCGTTTGTCTTGCCCGATCACCTCACAGATTCTAGCCCCCGTCTCAAATGTGGTCGCAATCATAGCTCTTGCCTCATCCCTTTCCAAATCGTTATGAACCAGAATCTCCCCACTCGGCCCCCTCAAATCGTAGTCTATGGCCTGAATCAGCTTCTTCAAGGTATCCCAGCCACAGAACTTGCGGTAAACCTTCATCATCTCAACAGTCCAACGTTTCTTCGCTTTACCTCTAACGTATGGCAAACTTCCACCACCTAAAGATTAGTATCTTAATCTTTAACTTAAAGTTTTCAGCTGTTTTTGGGCTTCTTTCAACTGTTTTTAGTGAAACAATATTAATTAAATCTAAATATATTGCGTTGGTGTTATTGTCTTCAGTTTTTCATTCCATTGTGGATGGACGAAGCTTCTGAAGCATTTTGGGCATTGGACTCTCTTTCTTTCAACTCTCGACGTCCATACGTGCCCGCAGTTCGGGCATTCAACTGGCACTCCTTGTTTTTCATTTTCTCGTTCTCTTTCTTCTTTCTCTTCTACCTTGTCGAGCTGTTCGTCTCTCAGCTGTTTGTAGAGGTGGTCTACTTCTTTTGGTAGTGGCTCAAAAGTGCCTGTCACTTCATACCAGAGTCTGCTTCTGTCCTCCGTCGGGTTGTAAAAGTCTCTGCGTTTTCCTATGAACTGCACTTCATACACTCCTCTTGTTGGAATGATTATTTCCCAGTTAATGTGTTGCCGTAGGGGCTTCGCTATTTCCCCCATACTCGGAGCTGTACAGATTATGTTTGCTACTCTCTGCCTTACTCTAGTTAAATACTCGATTTTACGCCTTACTTTTGGTGGAATATGTTGATAAGCTGGGCAACTGTCTTGTATATCGTCTAAGATCAAAGCTGGAATTAATTTGTTAGTTGTCCTTATGATTTCGATTCCATCATCTAAACTGTATTTCACGTAGTTCTTCACCACATGCTTCATTATCTCTATTTTTTCGTCTTCAGGCGTTTCATCAACCATTCTCCCTTCATTGAAATACAGCGTCCCGTTTGCGAACGTGAAGGCGCGGTAAGCCATCCAAACAGCGAAAGTCGACTTTCCAACTCCGAAGCTTCTTCCCTCGCTCGGCTCAAGCCCAGCCGCACGGGAAGTTATTAAGAACAGCTCCAAATAATCCTCGTTAATGTTCTGCGCCATTCTCCACCAGATAGAAGAAAGTTTTCCGCGTTTAACAGATTTTTCAGCCATTTTCCTTACCTACTCTTCAACAGGTCTTCTAACAGGTCTATTTTGTAGAATTTCTCTTAATTGACTGGCAGTGTCAATCTGCCGAATAGGATAGTTACTGAAAGGAGCAGGAATGGACTGAATTATTAATGCTTTACTTGGCGTAACATCTTCTTCGAACCAGCTGAAACCCATTAACATCTGAGCGCATTCTAAGTAAAACGTTTCAAAGAAGTACTGCAGTTTAC
>DAOUTL010000199.1 GCA_030626685.1 Candidatus Bathyarchaeota archaeon
AATCAAAATTATAATTGACCAAAGCAGAGAGGAAACCGTTAGCACGCCCAACCACATGGCAAAACCTATGAAGAATATTAAACCTGGAGCTGAAATTATCAATGGGGCGAGAGCTATACCGATAGCATAAGAAAGCGGATGCACCGGCATGGCAACTACAATCTCCCTTATTTTCACATACCTATCCCATGCGACATCCTGAATAGCGGCCATCAGGCCAATGAAACCTACAGTTGCAACCATCGCACCTATAAGTCCATAACTAAGCTGCCCGCCGAAAACAATTATGAAGAATAATGGAAGAGCACTTATTAATCCGATAAGCATCAGCAGCAAGGGCTGCCTCTTGAGATCTGGAATCGACTTTAACGTGGCAATTATCAATGTATCTTTTATAATTTTGGCGTTCAATCAGTTTCTCCTCCCACCAGTTTTACAAATACGTCTTCAAGTGTGATAGGCGCAGTTTCAGCCTTCAACCCTTTCTTCAACGCTGTTCTAACAATTTCTAAGGCTTCGCTCTCATCTTTAATGTAAATTATCCATTTACTACCAAATTTCACAACTCGATTATTGTTTTCCACGAGGCCTAAACTGCTTAAGCTGTCCTCTACAACAACTCGAAATTTCTCTTTCGCAAGACGTTTAATCCGTTCCGGTGTCCCTTCAGCAATCACTGTTCCCTCATGTATTATTGCGAGCCTATCTGAAACCATTTCAGCCTCTTCCATGATATGTGTTGTTAAAAGTATTGTTTTACCTTGCTCAACCATTTCCCTCAAAGCAGCCCAGACATTTCTCCGCGCCACAGCATCTAAACCGCTTGTGGGTTCGTCAAGCATGAAAATATCCGCGTTGGAGGCTAACGCTGACGCAATTATTGCCCGTTTTTTCTCCCCGCCAGAAAGCGTTGCACATGTTCGATTCCGCAAATCCCAAAGTTCAACAGCTTTCAAAGCCTTCTCAGCAGCTTCTTTTGCTTCTCGTTTAGTCATCCCGCGAAGCAGCGAGAAATAGTAAGAATATTCCCAAGGTGTGAAATTGCCATACGTAGCCACATCTTGTGGAACCACTGCTATGTGCTTACGCACTTCGTTAGGTTGCGTCAAAACATCATAACCTGAAACGTATGCTTCGCCTTTTGTTGGCAAGAGCTGAGTGGAAATTATTCTCAGAAAAGTTGTTTTTCCTGCACCATTCGGACCCAGTAGTGTGTACAGTTCGCCTTTTCTGATAGAAATGTTAACGCCTTTCAAAGCCTCAACAATTTCTTTACTATGATAGACCTTGACGAGGTTGATTGATTTCACGGTTTCCATCAATTTTAGCCCCCTTCCATTACACTATTTTGACTGGACACCTTGGTTAAGGCTTCTGAGTAAAAGTGAACACAAGATTGATCACTTCCTAGCTTGATTTTTCTGGAGGATTTGCGAGTTTTGCTTTGGGATGAACCGAAATGGATTCAGAATATTTCACTTTTCCTTTAATGATGCATCCTTCGCCTATAGTCACGTCTCTTCCGTAAACATTGTCACAGCAAACATTTTCCATGTATACTCTTCCCTCAGCCACTATGTCAGTTGTGTAGAGCTTGCCGTTGCGGAGGATTCTGCCAAAAATTGGAATGCCAAGAAGAACCAGGCCTTCAACTCTCTTTTTCTTTACACTTACATTGATGGCTTCAATGCCGTTCCGCACACGCGATTCCAAGCGGCTTAATTCTGCTTTAAAGTTTTCTGTAATAATTTTTCCGTTAACATCAAATCTACCGTGAATCTCCACCATGTTTTTTGCTTTCACATCGTCCAAAACTTTTAATGAACCATGCACACGCAAAGCGTCCTCTAATTCAACTTTTTTACCAACCTTGCATGAACCTGCAGCCTTCATTAAAGAACCCTTCATCTCTCCGCTAACAGAAAAACTTCCTGAAGCAGAAAGGCTCTTTGCTTTTGCATCGCCTGCAACTGACGCAGAACCAGAGAAACTCATTTCTTCAGCTTCAGCACTACCTTCAATGGAGACGCTGCCCGAACAGCTTATCCC
>DAOUTL010000213.1 GCA_030626685.1 Candidatus Bathyarchaeota archaeon
AGACCGTTTAAAACTTGTTAGCTATCGCCCCATATCCCTCTGTCCGGTTGGAAGTAAAATTTTAGAAAAAGTAGTAAACTCCCAAGTCCATATTTATTTAGCCGCAAATGACTTACTTCCAAACACACAGTTCGGGTTTAGAACCAAACATCAAACTTCACACCTCCTTCACAGGTTTTTACAGGTTGTCATTAAGGCATTAGAGGAAAAGAAGCGCATTGTGTGTACGTTCCTTGATTTTTCAAAAGCATTTGATACTGTCCCGCATTCCCCCTTTATAGCAAAACTGCCCTATTATGGTTTTGACGCCGACTCTGCCGAATGGTTTCGCTCCTATCTTTCTGACCGCCAGCAATATGTAGATTTTGACGGCGTTTTTTCAGACCTGCAAACGATCACCTGCGGTGTTCCACAAGGAACCTGCTTGGGACCATTAATCTTTATTATCTATCTTGGCGATGTTTCACTCGTCCCGAAAAATTCCTACATGTTTAGTTTTGCAGATGATACCTCCCTTATTACTATCGGAGAAACGGTGGCCGACGCTGCGGCGAAAGCCTCAACTGATTACGCCCTGCTTTCTGAATGGTATCGACACAACCGCTTGAGCCTCAATGTAGGCAAAACCAAATTTATGATCCTGGGCAACAAGAACATTCAGAACCCACCCCCTGCAGACCAAACGCCTTCTTCTTTATCTATACAGGGTGAACCCATTGGGCATGTTACGGAATATAAACTTGTAGGGTTAGTTCTAGATGACAAATTAAACTGGCAACCACAAATTGAGTATATCAAACGCAAACTGCACTACACGTACCAGATGCTTCAGAAAATTAAATATCAAGTCTCGACATCTTCTAAGCTCCTACTCTATAACGCCCTCTTTCGAAGCCTCTTCACTTACGGTCTTGAACACTATGCCTCGGCTAATAAGACTCGTATGGACTCGCTCTTTATACTGCAAAAGAAAGTCTTGCGCTCTGTTTTCTGCCGCTCATACCGCTTCCATATTGAATCTGACATGAAAACGAAAAAGATACTAACTATCCAAGATGAAGCAATCATTCTCCGTGTTATGTTTGCCAAACACATCTTACATCCTACATGCCCCCAACACTTAAAAGACATCCTACCTCTTTCTCCTCCCTCTATTACTAGGAGCTCTCAAGCACCCATGTTTCTTCTTCACACGCCCCGTACTGAACTCACTCGTAAAAGTAGCTCTTTTCAAATCCCAA
>DAOUTL010000097.1 GCA_030626685.1 Candidatus Bathyarchaeota archaeon
AAAGATAGCTTAGGCTGAAGGTTGCCTTCGAAGACTCTTTGGCTTCCAAGTCTAAGAGGGCGTCGCTTCCTTTTTGAAGCTCTATTGTTGCACCCATAAGGTCGCCTGCTGCATGGAAGACTAGTTTTTCTGGGTCTGCTTGGATTCGGACGTGGTCGCTTACAAGTTGAGCGTCTTCGATTGCCTGGCGTAAGCCCTCGGTTGTGGCTTTAGCTTTAACATTGAAGGTTATTTTTGGTGTTGGCACTTCCTCTTCTGAGGCTTCAAGCGTGGGCATGGTGAAGTTTCGTGTGTATCTTCCAGTTATTTTCACTTGTAGGCGTCCGGTTTTCTCATCAAGAGAAAGCTCTACAACCTCGTTTCTGCCAGCTCTTTTAAGCAGTTTTAGTAACTCGCTTATGTTTATGCACATTTTTGTGGGTTCTGTGCACGTATATTCTTCAAAAATCGTTTTAGGCCACTCAAAATCAACCATGGCAACACGTGACGGGTCCATTGCTCGCAGTTTTAAGCTTTCAGGGTTGATTTTGAATGTGGCTTCATCTACGAGTATGGAGATGGATGTAGCCATGTCCCTTAAGAGTTTGGCGTCAGCCACTTTGAGTTTAAACATAGCGGTTCCCTTTTAATGGATACGTTTAGTTGTTATAAAAGCGTTTACACACTTAAGCGTGATGCTGGGTAATTATACGTTCCGCTTAAGAAATCTATAGAATGCTTTGAGTAAGCCAACATCTATTGAAGGGTGAAAGAGTTTTAGCTGTATTCTCTGAATGTGTATCCGCATTTTGTGCAACGTAAAAACTGCGTTGATGATTCGTCAGCACCTCTTGTCTGCACCTGCCAAGCGTAAGCCAGATTGTTTCCACATTTTGGGCATTCGATTCTGACGGTGGGTAATGTCCGCAGTTTCTGTTCTTCTCTGCCTATTACTGCTACGAGTTGCTGCGGGTTGTGTTGTATGACTTTTGCGACTTTTGGTGCGACTTTTTCGCCTAATGTTCGCTTCCTATAGTTGCACTTTGGACAAACAAACATTATTGATTCTGTTTTGCCAGTGTTTTCCTTCTTCGTTGCAAGTCTAGACCCGCATTTTGGGCAAAATTCCATAGCTGATTACCCCACTGTTCGTTTGTCTTCCCTTAACATCGTCTCTTTTAAACTTTTTCTTACATCAATAATGATTGGGCCTAAGTTAACTGATCCCGGAGGCAATGATGTGTGCTACACGTAATGCTTCTGGAATGCTGCTTCGAGTGGAGGTTAATTGCAGGATTTTTCGCGCGTCTTCTTCTAGTATTCCGGAGATTTGCATACACACTTTTTCGCTTTTGCTTCTGGTAAAAACTTCAAGTATTTCTCCGGCGTTAAGAATTGCCTTCCAACGTTCTTCGCTTTCAGGTAATTTTTTTAGGGCTTCATGGATTTCTGTAAGGTTTGGTTTTTCACGTGTAACTGCTATGACTGGCAATTTTGTTTGCATGTTAAGCTGCTTAATGTCAACAACGTTGAAGCCTGCAAAAGTTACTCCGTTAAGCATTACAACCCTTAATTGTTTATAGTGCGGCGAGTTAAGTATCATCGAAGTTATTTTCTCAGTGGCATCAAGTCCATCTACTTTGACTTTTGTGTGCATCACGCCATCAAGCCAATATCCGCCGCGAAAAACGACTCCAACAACAGGCACAAGACGTTTCCTATGGAAGACGAAGACCCCATCATCAACTCCTAAAACACGAATCTCAGGCTTAATCACGCGAAATTTTTTACAAGTCAAAAACATTCCTCAACATGTCATTCGATAATAAGGAAAAAGAGTGTTATAAGTTGTGCTGATGGGCTAACGGGAGTGAAAAACCAGATTAAAGTCAAACTTTAGAAAACTATAATCCTTCTTTTTTTAATTGTTCCCCAGAAAGATGGATGCTTCATAAAAAAGTGAACAATGTCACTTGTGTGTATAGGGTATGAGACAGAGAAACTTCACAGTTTTTTGACCAGTGTTTTTGAGTTGATGCCTCTCGTTGGGAGGAATGAAGATGACGTCGCCAGCTCTAAACTTTCTTTCTTCCTCCTCACTAACCACGAGGCCTTCGCCTTCTAATATGAAAACCTCATGTTCCCATGGGTGACTGTGAAGAGGACTGTAGCCTCCAGGCTTCATCTCAAACAGTCTCATTGCAAAGTTTTCAGCCCCCATATCCTTCGTGATAAGCCATCTCACCTTCAATTTTGAGGCTCCTTCTTCCGCATCCTCCGCTTTAACATCCCGATAATGGAACACCTTCATTTAATTCGTCCCCTTAAATCAGAAGCTAAGGAAACAATATTCTACATTTACATATTAGTCTTTTATTGCCTCTAACACTATTCCATGGAGACATCTCCCGCAAACTCCCTTTTTTCTAATTTTTTGATTGCGTTTATTTTACTTGAAGCAACCGAATTTTAGAGCAGACTCTAAAACTTGGCTTTTTTAAAAAAAAATAAATTAACTTGGTCTTTTTAGTTAATTCTGACGGCGAGGCTGGTCTTCGCATTCTTTTTTTGCAGAAAGCATAAAGCCTCATAGCAGAAAAAGATGGGTAAAACGCTTCGCAAACTCAACTTTTTAACACACAACCAAAAGTGTACTTACTCTGGAAAATTGCGGGATACAAAATAGTACAGCCTTCTACCATGTTAGAAACTTTAAAGAGAACCGGAAATCACACCGTAGAGAAGCCCAAAACTGACGCTGCATATCCATGCGATGAAGGCGTATGTTAAGACCACTTTCCAGCGTGCTATACGTGAAACAGCTATCATGTTTGGAATGTCGTAAGGTTGACCCATAAGCCAAGACAACAGCGCAGCCTTGGACATACCGAGATTCAAAAGACCTTTTCCAAGCACAATTTCAACAAGCGTTGGGGTGTAAAGCGGGCCACCAATCACTGATGCCAAAAGTGAACCACTTTAGAGTAACTTTTCGCAATCGAAACATAAGTCAACGTCTCGGTTTGTCCAGAAGGTTTTGCCACAGTTCCTACATTCGACCTTTCGTAGCAACCCCTTATCCTTTGGTACCTTTGACATGGCTGCTATTCGTTGAGGGAAGGCTATAGCTTTCTTGGGACACAGCCTCTCACATGCGATGCACCCGTAAACACATTTTTGAGGCCTTGTAACAACAGCTTTTCCGTCTCTGAGTTCAAACACGCCGTACGGACAAAACTCGATGCACTTGGGCTGCTCAAACCCTTCACACCCGTCGCACCTGTCTGGAAAAACCGTGGGATACCAAACTGCTGCGGAGCTGGCCACCACTGTCCTCCTCCTAATTAACCTCATAGTAATCCTATGACGAGGCCGTAGGTCAAGCCGAATATTACACTGAACGCCCAAGCTATAAGCGCGTAGGTCAGCACAACCTTCCACCTCACTATTCTCGACGTGGCGACCATATTTGGGATGTCGTACGGTTGCCCCATGAGCCAAGACAACATCGCTGCTTTCGACATGCCTAGGTCCATCAGTCCTCTTCCGAGCACGATCTCAACGAGGGTTGGCGTGTATAGTGGTCCACCGATGACTGAAGCTAAGAGTATTCCTCTGAAGCCTGTTAGATAGGTGGCTACAACCTCTTCTGCCAAGTAAGCTTCAACGTAGCTGACCACAACGAGGCCTAGGAAAAAGTATGGCAATATCCGCTTAGCCAAGTATCCCCCAAACTTTAAGGCTCCCCAAAGCCTCTCATCTAAGGGCGGCTTGACGATCTCAATGGTCGACTGTGGATTCGGATTGGTGGATTGATGCTCTTTTTCAACATTCTTGCCCCAAGGCGTTTTCGAAATAATCAAGCCAGCAAGGACAGCCGTAACAAGTGAGGCTATAATACGCACGCCCGCCAGCTCCCACGACAAGATCCCGCCAGTCAACAAGATCGTTAGTATATTTGAGGCTGGAGCCATCAAGAGGAAAGTCATGGCTGGACCGATTCCGGCGCCAGTGTAAAGTATGCCAGCAAATAATGGAACCATGGTGCATGAACACACGGTGAAGAACGGGGCAATTCCCGCACCTAAAGCGTAGCCAGTGACCTTGCTGCTGCCCATGTACTTAGTGATGACCTCCTTAGGCATGAACTCGTAGACAAGGCCTGCAGCCATGAAGGCGAAGACTAGACAGAGCCAACCATGGCTTAGGTAGTCCAGAATGTAGGCTATCGGTATTTCCCATAGGCTAAGCCCTTGAAAATGAGCCGGCTTCATTGTAGGAGCCAACGAATACGCCATAATTCTTGTATAGATTAGACCGCCGATGATCGCAAACACGAATGCTAATAATACGCCTGCACGTAGCCTTCGAATCTTCCCACCCATACGGCTCACCTCATGCTATTTTACCGCTTCCGCTAGTATAGTTTCAACATCTCCCTTGCCCGGTATCCAGCCCATCGTCTTTACAACCCCGTTCACTGCTAACGCTGGGGAGAGGAGCAAGCCGTACTTTCTAAGAACCTCCATGGACATGATATCCAGTTTCTTTACCTCGACCTCTATTCCCTCAGCTCTAAGTTTTCGGGCCGCCGCTTCCACGTTTTTCTTCATTGCTATGCACCTATAGCAAGGGGGATTGGGCCCAATCACCTCGGCAATTACTTTTTTCATACAATCACCACATCTGTACCATGCGCTTATCTAATCGGTGGTTGGAAGCCGAAGCCTACAACTTTCACTTCAGCTTTCGAGATGCCCTTAACAGATTCGGTTGCCCTCTTAACTTCTGAGGTTAGATATGCTGAGAGTGGGCATAAAGGTGATGTTAAAGTCATCTCGATTGTTGCTATGCGACCTTTTACGCTGACCTTCTTGATCACCCCTAGATCCACTAGACTAGCGCCTAATTCAGGATCAATAACACTTCCCAAAGACTCTTCCATCGCCTTCCTTAACGAATCGTCATCCATCATTTTATCCCTCCAAAATAGCATTTATAACGAACTCTTTCGCTCTCTCTACTCCGATCGATAGTTGGCGTGCCTTCTTGCATTTTTCTTTCATCATCACAACCTACCTATAACTTATTGGTGGAGACGTGTTCCTTTATGAGCCGCTTGAAGTCCTCAAGGGAGGGGAATGCGCCTTCTGAGACAAGTTGACCATTCATCAGAATGAATGGCACTCGAGTTCGGGCTAATAAAAGCTTGTATATGTGCGGCGGATATGTGTCGTACCGTCTCCGGGCACTCACTAC
>DAOUTL010000072.1 GCA_030626685.1 Candidatus Bathyarchaeota archaeon
AGGCTGAAATGCGTGGAAGACGGTTTAGAGTCGCTCTTAACGGCGAAGAATACGAAGTAACAATCAGAAAGGTGGAAAAATAAATGCCGGCACCTCTTTTACCCTTCCCATTTGGCAACATCATAATGATTGCTGTTGGGTGCATATTCATTTACTTAGCCATAAAAAAGGAGTATGAACCACTTTTGCTGATTCCAATAGGCTTCGGAGCAATAATAGTCAACATTCCATACTCAGGGCTTATGGATGAAGGGGGTTTTCTCTGGTGGATTTACCAGTACGGCGTTTTAAACGATTTATTCCCATGCTTACTGTTCATCGGAATCGGAGCCATGATGGACTTCGGAGCCCTAATAGAGCGACCACGGTTTCTAATTTTCGCTGCAGCTGGACAACTCGGAATTTTTATAGCCTTGCTCTGCGCATTAGCGGTTGGGTTTAATCCCCTTCAAGCTTCATGCATTGGAATAATCGGGGCAATGGATGGACCAACAGCTATTTACATAACAACAAAGTTCAAACAAGTGAAGTTGCTTGGTCCAATTTCTGTTTGCGCTTACTCCTACATGTCACTTGTACCGCTACTTCAAATTCCAATTTCTAAAGCGTTAACCACACGTAAGGAGAGGCTTATCAAAATGGAGTATAAACCTCAAGCATACTCCAAAGCCGTTCGAATAATATTTCCAATAGTAGTGACAATTATAACCTGTGCCGTTGCTCCCATGGGAACACCACTCATGGGCAGCCTCATGCTTGGTAACCTGCTTAAAGAAAGCGGTGTCGTCAGAAGACTTGCAAAGTCCGCTGAAAATGAGATTGCAAACGTTACAACATTGCTTTTAGGAATGGTGATTGGTGGAACAATGAACGCAGAGAACTTTCTCCTCCCTGACACGCTTAAAGTGTTCGGTTTAGGCTTGGTGGCTTTTGTTTCCGCCATAGCTTGCGGAATCCTCTTCGCAAAACTCGTATGCTTCATAACAAAAGGAAAAGTCAACCCCTTGATTGGGGCTTGCGGAATCTCAGCCTTCCCCATGGCTGCAAGAACAGCCCACAGAATCGGAAGGGAAGAGGACTCAAGCAACTGGCTTCTGCCATATGCCATGGCAACAAACGTGGGTGGACAGATAGGCTCGGTGGTGGCTGGAGGGGTGATTTTAACGTATGCTCCAGCGGTAATGCAAATGTTAGGTCTAATACCATAAAACAAAACCGAATAATTTGCTTCTATTGGATTTGCTCTAGATATCCTTGGTGAGTTGCAACGGCTAATTTAATCATGTAAGTTTCAACATTGAAAACTATATAGGAGGGTCTGAAAATTTCCCCTTTAACAAAACGAAGGGGGGCTATTTTACTTGAATAATACCACTAGAGTAATTCAAACTTTCAGTAATGAAACAATCAAAGGGGCGCACGTTATGTAAATGTCGGGGCGGTTTAAGTTTAAAACTCATTTAAATTCTTCGCATCTTCACGTAGAATGTGCTAACAATCCTTCGAGGATAGTAATATTTTTTAGTAAGTATAATTGGTCATGGCATAAAGTGGGGGTCAAAATATGGCTAAAAAAAGCAAGAAAGAGAAAGCTGCAGGTCAAGAAAAGCATAGACAATTGAAAAAGGCTAAGAAGATGCAGAGGAAACAGAAAAAGAAGGTTGAGCTTCCTAAAAAGCATAGGAAAAGTAAAAAATAGTCTTTCTGTCTTTTGTATGTTGTATGAGCAGTCTGGCGAGATTAGCTTGAGCTTTGAGTATCTGAAACATGTTCGTTTTAGATGCATGAGATGCGCCCGGTGCTGCGGCAATACTAAAGATAAGATTAGGTCGATTCTTCTATTGAAGATCGAAGCCGATCGTATATCAAAGGGGACATTGATAGGTCTTGATAAACTCGCTGAGAAAATCAAAGGTTTTGAACCCTACATTTACCAGATGAAAAAGACTGAGGACAGAAAATGCGTCTTTCTAAAAGATAACTCATGCTTTATCTATCAGATAAGACTGCTAATCTGCAGATTCTATCCCTTCCAGCTCAAAAATCTTAGAAATAATAGATACTTTTTTACCTACACAGATGAATGCCCAAGTATCGGGAACGGATCCCAACTCAAAAGAGACTTCTTGAAAGGCTTTTCGGTAAATTCATAGAGTTAATGAGAGAAAATACAATGCACGCGTAAAAAATGGGTGTTGGTTAAGGTTCTTCGTTTTTTGTCGTCTTTTTCAGAATTTCTAAGCCTTCCTTTACCAGTGCTCCAGAGTTTCCTCACTTGTTGTACCTTTCCTTTTTGCAATCTCATCAACTATTGAAATATGTCTTGGAACATCTATTAACACTACTTACACCTTCAGTTTGTCCGCCTTTCTACAAATGTTTGAAATAGCTAAAATTATATGTGGAAAAGTGAATACGCTGAAAACTTTTGTGTATCTGGGATTTCCAGCCTTTTTTACAAGTTTGACGTCTCCTCCAGCCCTTAAATAGCCTTCAATAAAGGCTTTTGTAATGAATTCTGTGGAACGCGTTCCAACAAACGGTGAGATAAAATGACCCGTATAATACAGAAGTTCGGCGATGTCCCAAACCTTGTCCCCGTTCCTTGACGCTTGTTCAAAATCCAGCATACAGATTTCACCATTTTCCTTAACCACTAGGTTCTCAGGTTTTGTGTCGCCTAAAGCTATGCTGAAGGCGTGTACCTCAGCGAGTTTTTCGCCAACTTTGCTTATAATGTCTAGGTCTTCCTTTACCTCCTCGGTGTTTTTTGCGTTGACAACTCTTTTTATCACTTTGCCGAGATTTTCGCCTTCCACGTATTCCATGAAAACTAAGCGTTTAACATGGCTTACATGCAGAATCTTTGGGACAGCAAAACCCTTCGAATATAGCAGCTGGTTTATAGCGCATTCTCTATCAAGTCTTGAGCGCCCCAAAACGGCAAAAGTTCTAGTTCCAAAAGTCCACAAAGTAAGTGGGAACCATTTGAAACTTGACCAGTCTCTAAACCTCTTAACAACAATTTTTCTTTCTTCATCGTCCACAAAAGTCTTAACCAGATAAACATCATTCAAAACACCGCCAATCTCCTCAACCTTAATTTCTGCATCTTCATTTATAGAAAACACCTCTCTTGCAAAAGCTTCAACATCCATTCTACTCGCCAGAGAAACCAGTCCGCGAGCCGTAGGAATGTATAAAAATCTGCGGGGTTCTTCAAGCTGATGGATAAGCTCTGAGTTTTCTTCGGCTTTCCTTTGGAATCTAAGAAAAGTTTCTCTATTCTGTGAAGGTATATTTAGAGCTGTTGGAAAAATGCCGAGTAAAGATGTGAATAAGGTTCTTTGGGCTGTTTTGAAAAGGTTTACGAAACGGGCTTTTCTACTCTTAACCTCGCCCACAAGCTTTTTAGAGATTTTTACATATCCATCGGAAAGCCTAATTGCACTTTCTTTTTCTAATTCCTTTAATGCATCCACGTATCCGCGCATAACCCGTTCTATGTTTCCCTTTTTAACACCCTTTCGCATAAACCTAAGCAAACTGTAAGTCATCGGCGGGAAAAGTCGTGCTCTGCTTAGCATAGTTTCATACATGAAGTATTCTGGCTTTATGTGAAAATCGTAAGAGAGTTCTGGAAAATCCAAAACCAGGTTTTCCAAAAGTTCAAGGATTAAACGTTTTTTCAATCTAACTTCTTGGGAGCTCAAATATTCCTCGTTCACTAAGGCGATATATGGAAAAATCATCCTCCCAGCTAAGGCTTCACCTAGAAAACCTCTATCCACATCCCTTTCAAAAACCCACTCGTCAACCGCGAAGACAACGACATTTCGGTCATCCAAAACTTTTATGTACCCCATTAACCGAGGTTGAAAATCGCGGATTATAAGCAAAATTTCCACAACTGTTTTTGTTTTAGAAAATTCTAGGGCATAATCACTACATATGCATGCGGCTGTGATCTGGTAGGAGCCCGCAACATATCTACAAAAATTAAGAATTTGTTTGACTAATTTCTCTTCTGGAAGCTTTACATGTTTGGACAACTTTTCACCCGAAACTATGACGGTCACAAATAGAATTCGCAACTCTTCGAAATATAGTTAATGCTTTTCAATAATCTTACCATAAGTTCTTAAAATTTTTAGGGCTTTCACAGCTTTTTCCGGTAAGTTATACAAGGGTATATCCGTATTACCCAACACCTTATACACGAATGTAAAATCTTCTCCGCCTGCTGGTACATCAACAACTGGTTTTTTCGGATATTTTGCCGCTGTTTCTGGGATCACTTCGGCGTCTTCTGGTTCAAAGAAGCAAGACTTAAGCATGTTTATTATTAAGACGCCGTCCACATTTTTGTCGGCAAGCACCAGTTCCAACACTCTGGAGTATCTTTCAGCCCTTGCATCAGCTATCATATCTATGGGGTTTGTTGCGTCTACACCCGGATATGAGCTTTCAATCTTCTTCTTCGTCTTCTCAGATAAGGATGCAAGCTGCAGATTGTTTCTCACAACGGTGTCCGCAGCCAGTATTGCCGGTCCACCCACATTGCTTACAATTGCTACGTTATCTCCGCGCATGGGAGGCTGCTTTGAAAGAGCTACGGCGGCGTTCATTAATTCTTCAATGTCTTCAACCCTTATTATTCCAGCTTTTTTAAAGGCTGCATCAAAAATTTCATCTGAACCCGCAATTGAAGCTGTGTGTGATTTTGCTCTTTTCGCTGATTCTTGTGTTATCCCGCCTTTTAAAGCTAAAATAGGTTTTTTCTTCACGATTTTTCTCGCCTCTTCTATGAATTTTCTCCCATTTTTTATTCCTTCCATGTATATGCATATGACTTTAGTATTTTTGTCGTTGCCAAAATACCGTAGCAAGTCAACGTCATCAACGTCTATTTTGTCTCCTACGAAAGCGAATTTGCTCACGCCAATGCTATAAAAGCACGCCCAGTCAAGTAGACAAGCGCCTACTCCGCCACTTTGAGGTATAAAAGCGATTTTCCCCTTTTTTGGCATAACGTTTCTTTCAAAGGTTGTGTTTAATCCATTGGTAGTGTTTATGACGCCCATAATTGTGTTTGGTCCCAAGATTCTAACGCCGTACTCTTCTTTGAGTTTGAGCAGTTGTTGACGCTGTTCATCATCGTACCCACCAGTGATCATGGCAAGTGCTTTGACACCTATCTTCGCGCATTTCTCCGCCTGCTCAATTGACTGCTTTGGCGGAAGCATTATAACCGCAAGTTCGGGAATTTTCGGCAATTTACTTAGCTTATTATAACCAGCTTTCCCATCCACATCTAACACGTAGGTTTTTCCACGAAAGAGTTTCCTCATGTTGTAAACAACGTTTCTAAAAAGTTGCGGAGAAGCCATTCCAACCTTTTCCCGAATCCTGCTTGAACCTACTAGGACAACCTTTTGCGGTTCAAAGATGACCTTCACTTTATCCATGAATTTAACCTTCAAACCAAACTTGTTGAGGTGAAGGAAAAAAGATAGGTTGTTCATGTTCATAAATTTAACTCAAAAAGGCTGGAGAAGCCTACTTATACTATCCAGATTTATGGTGAGTTCTGGCCTATGTTTTGGTGGTGGCTGCTGATTTGGATTTGACCCATGTCCTGCTTGAAAGGGGGATAAGCAAAACTTAAACGGCTTTCTGAACTGTTAATTAAGGTAACATGTAAGTTCAAGGAGAGGATACTTTATTTTCTTTCATGCTCGAAACATAACCATGACTGCTTTGTTTGCGGCTCTAACTGCTGTAGGAGCTTTTATCGTTATTCCTTCATATCCAGTGCCGGTAACCTTACAAACTCTCTTCACATATTTGGCAGGCGCAGTTCTCGGCGGCTCTCTAGGTGCTTTAAGCCAGCTGATCTACCTGCTTCTGGGATGTATAGGACTACCCGTTTTTGCTGGAGGTGAAGCAGGTCTTGGAGTGTTATTAGGACCCACAGGCGGCTATCTAATGGGGTTTATAGTCGGCGCATTCATCAGTGGCAAGTTGGTTGAGACTAAGGGAAATCCCAGTTTCACTTGGATTCTGATCTTTATGGTCATAGGCACTTTGGCGATTTATACCCTTGGGGTTATCCAGTTATCTTTGTGGTTGAAAACAAGCATAGAGCATGCTATTTCTTTAGGGGTGTTACCGTTCTTAATTGGCGACTCGTTAAAAATACTGTTGGCTTCATTCATAACACTTAGAGTTCGTAAGATTCTATCTCTCTAAGCGAAGAGTCTGCTAATGAAGAGAAAAAAGGGGTTTTGCGGGAGACATCTCCACATCGGCAGTTAAATAAGATTTATCGTGACAGCAAATCTGAAGCTGTATCCTCAGCTTTTTCCATTATAGCCTGTTCATCTAAAGTTTTCACCTGTCTATTTTCCATCAGAATCTTTCCATCAACAATAACGGTGTCTACATCGCCTCCACGTGCAGAGTAAACAATACTTGCGTAAATGTCATGTAAAGGTTTTAAATGAGGCTTTGAAAGGTCTATTAGGATTACGTCGGCTTTTTTGCCCACTTCAAGTGAACCAAATTTTTCATCAAGCCCTAAGGCTTCAGCCCCATTTATAGTCGCCATCTCTAAAACTTCATAAGCTGACAAAACCTTGGAATTCAAATAGATGAGTTTTTGAAGCAAAGCCGCAATCTTCATGGTTTCAAACATGTCAAGGGTATTGTTGCTAGCTGGACCATCGGTTCCCAAGCCTACGTTAACACCTAAATCTGTTAAATCCTTCACTTTTGGTGCGCCTAAACCAAGTTTCATGTTAGCCACAGGAACATAAGCCAC
>DAOUTL010000162.1 GCA_030626685.1 Candidatus Bathyarchaeota archaeon
AGTTGCCGCATTGAAAACGTTTCATTGGTAAACTCAAATGGTTTCACGGTCCCGACGGTTGTTCTCTTCCTTGCTCAAGCCTCGTCTTTAACTCTTTGATTCTCGCTTCAATTTCATTCATTTCTCGTTCGAGATCAGTTTTTTCTGCTTCCAACCCTTTTTTGTATTCTTCTATTGCTCCCAGTTCCTGTTCTGGAGATTGCGCTGGTGTTGTTGGCGGATACATTGGCGGATAAGCGTATTGCTGCGGTGGAATTTGTCCCGGCGGTGGGTATGAATACTGTTGTGGATATGCATATGGATATTGCGGCGGGTAACCCCACCACCGTCTGCCGAAGCCTCTACCCCATCCTCTACCGAAGCCCCTACCAAAACCTCTGCCGTAGCCTCTGCCCCATCCTCTACCAAACCCGGGTATTGGGTTCATGAATCCGGGAACAGGATAACCCGCACAGTAGCCGGCTGCTCTTCCAGTTCTGGGTCCTAATCCCCAAGGTCCTGTTCTATTTCCTCTTGGCATTTTTCATTTCACCTCTATTTTTGTGTTTATGCACATTATACAATTATGAGAATATGCACAGAAATATATAAGAGTTACGCTTAACATGTGATTTATCAACAAACAAAAACATGTGAAAGAACATTGTGGCGACGAAGACACAGACGAAGACGCGGCAGAAGAGGAAGATTCCCAAAACCCGTTACGCTAGGAATGATTCCGCCAATAACCAGTTTTATTCCAAACCCAGCAAGAAGCCTAGAACCCATATTCATAGACATAGCAGAACTGGAAGCATTCAGACTCGCCGACCTGGAAGGCTTATCACAAGAAGAGGCAGGACAGAGAATGGGTGTTTCAAGAGGAACAGTCTGGAGGTTGCTACAAAGCGCGAGAAGAAAAACAGCACAGGCACTAACAGAAGGAAGACCCCTACAAATAGTTTCGGGGACAAAATAAATCGTCTCTTTCATTTTTTTGATCTTTTCCTTCCCATACAATCTATGCGTGCGAGCATCTGTATTTATGAAGGCGTGAAAGAACCTAACATTTTCTCTTTTCCTTTTTGTAAAAGATTATGGAAAATCGTCGTTGCATTGTCTAAAGTTATACTTAATTAGGTCTACGATTCCAAATCGTCGTTTTTAGGCAATTATACTTAAATTCTGAAAAAGCATATCATGCGAAATACTTGACAAAGTTGATGCGGTAAGGTTAGGGGCGAAGTGATATGGAGAAAGCCGCAATAAGCCTAGAAAAGATCGATTTAGACTATGACGAGGAAGCTGACGTGCTATACATGAGCTTCGGAAAACCTCGAGAAGCAAAAGACAGCGTTGAAGTTGAAGACGGAGTTATATACCGAATCGCAGACAACGAAATAGTAGGCATAACAATAACAGGTTTCAAAACCAGAACACTCAAGAAATAAATTCTTCTCAACGTGTCTTATAAAGTTGTAATAATTCCATAATTCTTGGTTTTCTCAGATTAAACAGTATTCTTCAGTCTAACCTCATGGTTGCATAAAAACGTTAAGTATTCGATTCTTGATATCTTTTAACTGGAAGTGAGAATGTATGGTTGAAGCTGTAGAGAAAGGATTGAAAAAGATTGGCGTAACAGTTTCAAAACCCGTCCTAGCCATCATATGCATCATTTTCGGCTTAATCGTGATAGTCTTCCCAGACCTTATTGCATGGATCATCGGATTGTTTCTCATAATACAAGGAATATTGACATTGACAGACTATCTTGAACTGAGAAAAACGCCGAAGTCTAAGTCGTAAGGCTTTTACTGTTCGATTGTTCAAATAGTTAAATAGCGATGATCGAAATGGCGATGTCTAAGGCTCTAAAAGCAACCGTGTTAATTGTGATAATTGTAGTAGTTGCGTTTGGTGTCTATGCTGCAGCTACGTTCCCCAGAACGGCGGTTAGCTTTCCAGTGTCCTTCACAGTTGGGGCGGAGAAAAAAGAGGAGGAGTTTGATGTACCGTGGCTACACGGACTTGCGCAGGTGGAGGTAAAAGTTCAAAGTGGGACAGCGTTATGGTCTGCTAAAATCACTTCTGGAGATGAAGCAATCTGGAGCCACTCTGCTACGCAGGGTGGTCAAACCACTTATGCGAGCGAGTGGATAGAAATACCGGCTGGACGCTGCAACTTCACATTTGGAACAGTAGGCATCGGCTCATTAGAAGGAGAAATAAAAGTAACAACAAAAGGCGGGTTCTGGTAAAATCTCTAAACTCGCTTCTTTTTCCATTTTCTCAGACTATGCACGCATTTTTTTATCAAAATAAGCCTAAATTGAGCCTACTTTTCTGGTGCGGGGGGTTAGGTGCACATACACGTTTATAATCCACGTTTTTTACGTGGTTTCATAATCCAATTGAAGGCTCAGTTACCAATAAAAATACGCATAAGATACGCCCAGAGCGTTTCTTTAACGGTTGATTTTTAGTTTTTCTTTGGTTTTGAATAGAAATTTTTCAGCTGTCTTTATTACATCAATGGCTCCTTCTTCAGAGAATGTGAGGCCGTAGTCTGCTGTCTGTCTAAGATTCATTGCGTCTTCGAATCCTTGAATTAGAGATAAGTCGAGCTCATCGCGAAAGAGCTCTCGAATTGCAACAAGTAATGCGTAATGACTTTTTTTCGCGAAATCCTTTGCTGTACAGCAATGCTCTTGCAGAATGAAAAATCGAGTAGTAACCTTGAATTGTAGCCCATTTGAAATTTCCATCCTGTAAAGATTTCTTTGCAGTTTCTAAATCCAATTCAGCTCCTTTCATTTCCTTAAGAACAAGTTTTCTATCTGATTTGATTTTAGTAAGTCTTCGTTCTCTAAGTAACTGCTTGAATTTGAAGCTCACTCGCGTTCCCATAACGTTATGCCTCTAAGAACCCTTTCATATAAGGGCTTGTCTCTTTTTTTCATTTTTGCAAGTTCGTTTGAATTAATTATGATGGGTGAAAGTTTTCTATCGCTTTTTTGTTCGTAAACCGCAACTTCATGTTGAACGGTTTTTGTATCTGATGTGAGCACAAACAGGTCTATGTCGCTATCCTTAACGTTTGTTCCTTCAGCGCAACTTCCAAACAAAATAACTCTTTCAGAAAACTGTTTGATTCGGTCAACTAAATCATCAAGAGCCGATACATTGAATAGAACCTTAAACTGCTTC
>DAOUTL010000117.1 GCA_030626685.1 Candidatus Bathyarchaeota archaeon
AGAACTCCCAGTTTTTGTCTAGAAGTTATGAACTCAACTATGTCTGGGTGATCGGCTCTTAAAACTCCCATCATGGCGCCTCTTCTTTTTCCTCCGGCTTTTATGACCTCTGTTGCTGCATCGAAAACACGCATGAAACTTACGGGACCAGACGCCACTCCCTTAGTTGATCTAACTATGTCTCCCTTCGGCCTTAACTTAGAGAAATCAAAACCAACTCCTCCACCGCTCTTTTCTATCAAAGCCATGTTTTTTACCGCAGCGAAAATGCTTTCCAAAGAATCATGGATAGGCAAGACAAAACAATTATGAACTGCTACACCATTAGCGATGTAAGAATGGTCTTCTTTGACTTCCAAGTTGTACACTTCACCTTTGAACTTAATTTTCTCAATTTTGTCCATCGGCCTCAACCTAGACTTTCCGAGTACCACGTACTGAGGAAATCTCTTTCTTTTTACAAGAACACCTTTTCCAACTGCTTTCACCAAATCCTCACATTCGGAAGGTGCGGCACTAATTCTCCACGCTTTCTCTGTTCCACCTTTGGGTAGTCGAGAGTTTATATTAAAGTGATAACCTAATCTTGTTAAAATACTCCATATTTTCATAGCTAAGTCATAGTTTGAGATGCCAAGGTAGAAGATGTCTTGCTTCTTCCCATTATAATGGCAACCGTCTCCTCTGAATAAACCTACCATGAGATGAAACTGTTTTTCAAATGGAAGAGCCATTATCCAGTCAGGTATATCTTTGCCAGCAAAGCCTTTTCCAAACAATGCATTGAAGAACTGTGCCACTATAACTGAGTGAAATCTCAACTGAACTGTGCTTTGTTTTTTAGCAAACTCAGGTTTGGTGCTTAAGTTGAATTTTTTCCACATCAATTCAAGGACATCTTTATAGCACTCTTTCTCATCTTTATTGAATGAAAATCTGACCTCAGTAGGTTTTTTTCTCTCGCTTATTGACCCTTCCGCGAGCCAATAACCGATCAGCCTCATGAAGTCATTGTCTATTTTGATAATGTTTGGAATGGCTTTCCCTATGTTTGGTCTACCTTTAGCTCTTATAAAATCACTTTCAAAGATGAGATCTTCGCGGGGTATAATATCGCTTATCTTTATTTCTTTTTTATCTATTACTTCCTTTTCACTAGAGATAACAACGTAATCTCCTTCTTCGAGATGTTTTGCCCGTATCCATCTTGGTTGAGTAATAGCGTTTTTGAGATATTTACAATCCTTTCTGTATTCAAACATTTTCTTGTAACAATACTTTTTTGGAAAACCATTGCATATTTTGCTCCTATTTCTTACACAAGTGATATCTGATCTTTTAACGGCAAGTATAGGATGTTCTTTTGTAACAGATAACGTAGGTTTTGGTAACCCCCTTACCAAGATTTTAAGGATTTCCTCATCTACTTCTCTAACAAATTTTTGTACGACTTTCTTTGATTTACCGGAATGTGTTATTACTCTATCTCCTATGTTAATCTCAGATACGGGTTTGAATCCTAGATTGGCAAGAACTGGTTGGTCTTTGGTAAAACATGCGGATAACTGACCGAGTTCTGTTCCCGCGTTGAAGAGGGTTGGAGAGTTGGGAAGAAATTCAGCTCTTGCCATCATTCCATAGAAGATTTTTTCACTTTCTTTCGGGTTTCCACAGTATTTTCCGTCAACCTTCGCTATGGCTTTTGCAACCCTCATAAACATTCTGGCAGGAGTTTCTATAATTCTCCCATCTTCGTCTCTCAAAAGATACCTTTTCCTCAAAACTTCTAGAGCGTTAACCGTCAGTTTCGGCTCTTCTATCCCAAGTTTCTCTCTCAGTCTCCTTATTTCCTCTTTTTTCTTCCTGTAAGCTTGATACTCCTTTGCAACTATCGCGTAGCCCCTTTTCTTTAAAACTTCTATAATAAGGTCTTGAACATCCTCAACTGACGGAATCCTTTTCTCGAATTTTTTCTCTAAGAGTTGAACCACTTCGTTAGTTATGCTTTCAGCTCTTTTTCCATTCTCAAGTTCAACCGCAATGAAAGCTCTGTGAATTGCATCTTTGATTCTGCTAGAATCGAAATTAACAATTCTTCCGTCTCTTTTCCTTATTTTCGTGGTAAGCATGGCTCTCCAATTCAAATTTATTTTGATTTAATATAAAAATATAAAGTTTAAAGTTTTTACATGAAATGCCACAGCAGTGCTTCTGCTTATGCCGTTAGGCATATGTTCCGTTCATGGAAACTTTTCCAGTCTTGGGCATAGTAACATAATTTACTCTAAAACTTCTTCTTCTGTGATTTTTATTCTCTGCTTCTCTAACCCGTTTAAAAACTTAGAGAAAAACTCTTCACTCATACCTAACCTTTCGGGAGGAATAACACCCTTCTCCTTTACGGCTTTTTTAAGCATTAACTGCGCAATGATTGATGCTGGATAAGCAGTAGTTCTCGCCATGGCAGTTATTCTCCGGTTCTCGTCATATCGATCCAACAAGTGATAGACATAGCACACATGCTTGTCATTTTTAATGCCTGAAACCTCAACCTTCATTGCTACAATATCCCTGATTTCCGGTCTCCGGAGCTTTTGATCAAAGAGTTTAACTGTTAGCTTTCTTGGAGACAGGCTTACACCATCAACACTAATTGATTTCTCATCAAAAAACCCTAGAGCCTTAAGCAATCCTATTTTCTCCGCATGCCCTGGATGTCTAAGCGTTTTCTCCCACATGCTATCCACATTCTTTATCGTGTGCAATAGTGTTCTAAACCCGTCAGTGTAAAATGCTTCAAGCCTCCCAACACTGGGAACCTCAACTTCTTCTAACCCGCGTAAGGCTTCAACTTCAACTGTTTCACCTTCCTTAACAATTCTCGCTTTTCTTGCGTACTCGTCGATGAGGCTTTCCGGAGACCATGTGATAACATAGCCCAAGGGCGGCACGGGTTTTTCTGGAACAAACCAGCAACACTTTTACAAACTTTCTGTTGATGGCTATTTAGTTTTCTGAAAAGTTTAACGCTTTCAAATTGATATATTCATCTTTAATCTTTTGATCACCGTAAAAAATCTTTTCGGTAATCAAGTCAGAACGTGAATTTGTTGGTTTAGTTTTGTGACGCGGTGGTGAACGGTTAGGACTGTTGAATGCAACGTTGACGAGTGCTTGTTAAAATTAAAATGTTGAAGTTATGTTGAACTATGCAGTTTTTTGTATATGGGAGTTTGCGAGTGAATGTGGAGCGTTGGCGTGTTAGCTGTTATTGGACGTTTTTGTACGTGTTTGTATCCGCATTCGCATTCGAAACCTATTATTTTGTTTTTGTGCATTATTTTCTGCCATTTCTTGGCTTTACACTGCGCCTCTTGTTTGTGGATTCTCCACAGCAGTCTGGCTTCTTTAAGTGTGAGTGGAGCATAACATTTCGCCGATGTGAAATACCACATTGCATACGCTGCGAAACACACCAACAATGTAGGCGTCAATATTTCCAAGTTGTTCGTCAATGTTTCCAACATGCCCGCAAACACTTTCCACATGTTTCTCACCACGTGTATTTGAGTTCTACACGCATACAATATGTCTTTTTTTAGACATATGTGCTTTAGAAGTATTATATCGTACGATATAAACATTATGGAGAATTTCAAATATGAAATAACTGCTCTAAAACTGCTGAAGCACGTCCTTCTTCTCCATAATATAGCCGCAGTAGTGACATTTCAGCAGTAGCGGGTCCTCACTTTCAACGTAGAATTTGGCTTGCACGGGCTCGTTGCTGTTGCTTATACAAGCTGGATTAGCACACTTAATCATGTCCTCAATAACATTGGGGATTTTAACCCTCTGCTTTTCCACAACCCTAAAATCTCGGATGATGTTGATTGTTGCGTGGGGAGCCAACAAAGCAATTTTATACACCTCCTGCGGGTTTAACTCCCTCCCCTCAACCTTCACTATGTCCTTTATTTTGAAGCGTTTACTCGGCACATTAATCGCAATGGTGACCACCTTTTTCTCCCGTCCAGTTATCCCCAAAATCTTAACAACATCTAACGCATGTCCACCAGTAATGTGGTCAATAACCGTGCCGTTCTTAATCTTAGAAACGTACAGTACAGTTTCACTCAAGTTCATTTCCCTCTGGGAAAAGCTATACTCTAAACAGAGATAAAAGATTTTAACCTTTGCAGTGGTTTGGATGCCACTCTGCAGTTGACAAAGAGTTATTTATGAGTTGCACAGAAATTGTTGTTTTGGGTGTAGATTTGGAGTTCGAAGGCAGAGACATAATATCGATTAAGGATTTTTCCCGCGAAGAAATCGATTACATTTTTGAGATTACTCGAGCCATGGAGCCCATAGCCGTAAAAGGTTCAGACATGCTTAAGGGGAAAATCCTCGCAACACTGTTTTTCGAACCGAGCACA
>DAOUTL010000029.1 GCA_030626685.1 Candidatus Bathyarchaeota archaeon
AATAGCCAGCCGTGTAGACTACCGAACAGGAGCTGTTCGCCCGGCTCTAACAGCGAGCGACTTATACAGCGTTGTTCCAGAACTAGCAAACATAGCACGCATAGACGCCCAGATACTATTCAGCCTTTTCAGCGAAAACATAACTCCACAGCATTGGACGGAAATAGCGAAGGCTGTTGCCAAACAAATAGCTGACGGTGTGAACGGTGTCGTAGTAGCCCATGGAACTGACACTATGGGTTATACGGCTGCAGCCCTAAGCTTTGCACTGCAAAACCTTCCAGTTCCAGTAATACTTGTGGGTTCGCAGCGTTCAGCAGACCGCCCAAGCTCAGATGCAGCAACAAACCTAATAGGTGCAGTGGCAACAGCGGCAAAAGCTCCCTTCGCCGAAGTAGCATTAACAATGCATGAAACACCATCAGACACCTCCATAACACTTCACAGAGGGACAAAAGTTCGAAAATGCCACACAAGCAGAAGAGACACATTCAAATCTGTCAATGCCCCGCCCATAGCAAGGGTAGAGAATTATGAAATAACCATGCTTGTAGAAGATTATCGGAAACGCGACCCAGCGAGAAAGCTTGTGCTAAAACCAGAATTCGACGAGAAAGTTGCATTAATAAAATTTTACCCGGGTATGAACCCCGCAGTAATCGATTGGTATGTTGAAAAAGGCTATAAAGGTATAGTTCTTGAAGGGACAGGCTTAGGTCACACTGGCAGCTACTGTTTTGAGACTATACGAAACGCTATAGAGCATAACATTGTGGTTGCCATGACTTCTCAGTGCATCTGGGGACGCGTAAACATGAACGTTTATGACCAAGGCCGTGATTTGCTGGCCTTAGGCGTAATTCCATTAGAGGATATACTTCCTGAAACAGCAGTTGTTAAGCTTATGTGGATTTTCGGGCAAACCCGAAACGTGGAAGAAGCAAAAAGACTCTTGAAAACAAACATTGCGGGGGAGTTTTCATCTCGAATCCTTCCTGAGAAAATAGGCAACACGTAAGGAGGACGAAGACACTTTGGAAATAGACTATGAAAAAATTGGGTTAAAAGTTGGCTTGGAAATCCACCAGCAACTCAACACATCCACAAAGCTGTTCTGCAACTGCAAACCAGAACTTTTCAAGGAAAAGCCAGAAATCACATTCTTGCGCAGACTTCGACCGACGCAGAGCGAGCTGGGTCAAATAGACCCAGCAGCCTACTTTGAATTCCAGAAAGGAGTGAAAATTCTCTACGAGGCGAACGTGAAAAGTTCATGTCTTGTTGAGATGGATGAGGAGCCACCCCACCCATTAAACATGGAAGCTGTTGAAATAGCCTTAACAGCAGCCTTAATGATGAAGGCTAAGCCTGTTGATGAAATTCATGTGATGCGTAAAACAGTTATAGACGGCTCTAACACCACGGGCTTTCAGAGAACATGTGTAATAGCTTTAAACGGCGAGGTTAAAGTTAGAGAAAAAAAAGTTCCTATTCAGCATGTAAGCTTAGAGGAAGACGCAGCAAGAAAGATAGGTGAGGAAGAAGGCAACATAATACGTTATCGTATAGACCGTTTAGGCATACCACTAGTAGAAGTTGCAACCGCGCCTGTCATAAATTTGCCTAAAGAGGCAGAAGAAGTAGCATTGGCAATTGGGAGAATTTTGAGGGCTACAGGAAAGGTGAAGCGGGGTTTAGGCACAATCCGCCAAGACCTAAACATATCAATCAAAAATGGCGCATTAACAGAAATCAAAGGAGTGCAAGAGCTTGAACTGCTCCCGCTTGTTGTGGAATATGAAGTTCAACGCCAATTAAATCTCCTAAAAATAAGCAAGGAACTAAGGGAAAACGGAGTAAAAGAAGAAGCCATAAAAGAAGAATTTTTCGTTGTAACAAATGTTTTCAAACAGACAAAGTGCAAAGTTATCCGTAAAGCTCTGGATAGAAGCCAGCAAGTCTTCGCAGTGAAGCTTCCAAAATTTAAGGGTTTTCTGAAATGGGAACTGGTGCCAAATTTCCGCCTTGGAACAGAGATGGCTGACAGAGCACGTTTCTGGGGAAGAGTTGGCGGCATATTCCACACAGATGAGTTGCCAGCCTATGGAATAACGGCAGAAGAAGTTGAAGAGCTAAGAGAAGCTGTCAAAGCTGGAGAACAAGATGCTATAGTCTTTGTTGCAGACAATCCAGAAAACGCCCAAGATGCATTAAAAGCGGTTGTGGAAAGAGCCCGAGAAGCCATAAAAGGTGTACCAGAAGAAACCCGAGCGGCAAACCCTGACGGAATAACACATTACATGAGACCGAGACCAGGAGCAGCCCGTATGTACCCAGAAACGGACATTCCTCCGACGCAGATAACAAGAAACTACATAAAGCAAATTAGTTCACACTTGCCGGAACTGCCAGAACAAAAACTCCAACGTTTAATGAAAGAGTATGCGCTAAATCAGAAATTGGCTAGGCAGATTCTGGATTCCGATTATGGCGAACTATTTGAAACCATTATAAAGGAAAGTGGTGTTTCACCGACAACCGTCGCAGCGTTTTTGACTGAAACCTTAAAGGCTCTCAAACGTGACGGTGTCCAAGTGAATAAAGTTTCAGAAGATCAAACGCGAGAAATCTTCAAAAGTGTAAGCGCTGGAGAGTTAACAAAGGAGGCTATACCAGATGTGGTTATTTGGCTATCAGAGCATAAAGACAAAAATGTGCAGGAAGCAATTAACGATCTTGGTTTAAAAGTAATTTCTGAAAGTGAGTTAAAAACATTCGTTGAGAAAGTAATTGTGGACAACAAAAGGTTAATTCAGGAACGAGGTGAAGGCAGCTTTGGCATTCTCATGGGCGTTATTATGAGGAGCTTTCGAGGTAGAGTAGACGCCGCCCTAGTAAGCAAAGTATTAAAAGAAACACTGACGGAAATTTTGAAGTGATATGCCATTTCACTTATAATCCTTAAACGTAATACCGGAAGCTGGAGCACACTGACGATGCTGGCACACAAAAATTTCAGATTCTCTTTTGGGACTCAATTATCTTCTTATGATAGGAGCTATACAGCCCTATAACTGGGTTGTGACATACCTACCTATTATGAAGAGTAATAAATACACTAAAAGCTTTTAAAAATTTACTAGGTGGAGAAAGCTGGAATCATAGGTCTTAGAGCCTTTCTTTTCTCTTCAGGCTTCGTTTAAAGTCGATAACGCACTTAGTTAAATAGCTCGCGAAGGATCACGATAAGTTTTGATAACCATAACATGCTGGTGTATTGCTAAATTACTTTTTTGCCAACTGCCTTTCCCCTGAAAGATCACAGGCATAAACGCGCACCCTTTAGTGTTTTATATGCCTTTCTAGACGGGTCGTCGGCTTTGATGATTATTATCCCTGCGATTGTGGCGATTATGGATGGGATGAGGAAGGGCTGGAAAGTTATTAGGTTTGGGTTGAAGTAGTCGCTGGCATAGGTAACCGTTATGGGGCCGAGGAAGAACCCTAAATCACCTATGAACCGGTACACTCCCATAGAGGTTCCCATTTTATCTGATGGCGCAACATCGGCGGACCACGCCGCTTTCGGACCCTGAAGCCCTGTGGCGAAGCCGTAGGCAACCATAAACGTCAGAAGACTTTTCATGTCGGTTTGGAACGGTACGAGTAAGACGAGGAAAGCGGAAGATAAAAGGCATGTCATTATTGGAATTTTCCTTCCAACTCTGTCTGAAAGCCAACCTGAAGGAAAGGATAACAGTCCAATACCTATCATCGCAACAGTCATTAAAAGGCCTATTTGATCCTCGCCTAAACCAAGATTGATGGATGCGTAGAGAGGTATAAGGGTGCTTCTCACGCTTGAATTTAGAAAAAATAGTGCGAACACTGAGAAGTTGACAAGAATGAAGGCCCTGTTTGAAAACACTATTTTTAGGTCGCTCCGCCGAAGACTACGTGCGTGTACATCACTTCCTAAAATTGGTTCACGTAGAGGGATGGTAGCCACAACACCTACGGCTGTCAGCAACGCGTAGACGTAGAAAGGTGCTTGAATTCCATAATAGGCCGATACGAAACCTCCAACCGCTGGTCCCGCCGCTATGCCTATGAAAATCATGCTTGAATATGCACTCATCATTTTTCCTCTGTCTGAACCGTGAGAGATTTGGGCTAACCAGCTTGTGGCGCTTGTAATGTAAAGTGCTGAACCTAACCCACCTAACATCCTAGCAAGGATCAGCACAAGATAGGTTGGAGCTAAACCCGCAACTACGGAAGAAACGGTTACGGTTGCAAGACCGGTAACCATAACTTTCTTTCTACCGTATTTATCGCTAAACACTCCCGCAGGCAAGTCGGTTACAACTCTAGCTAGGGCGTAGGAGGAAATAGCCCACCCGGTCAGCGCAACAGGAACGTTGAATGTCATGGCGTATTGAGGCAGTATCGGCGAAATAACACTTACCCCTAAAAACACAAAGGCAGAAACAACCGAAAGGTTGACGACAGCAATCCATTGCTCGTTCAATACATAACCTCACTGTAAGAAGCAACAATAAAACTATGTATTATAAAAATACTGCCATAAAAAGTCTGAAGCCTAAGCTTAGAAACTAGAGCGAGGCTTAAAACGAGGCTTTAAAATGTGAAAACGGAGGAGGATAGACTGATAGGCGAGGCTTATAAGCTGAGATATTAAAAAGTCACGGGCAAGTTGATAAAAAGGGTACGAAGTAGTCATGGTGGTTGGAAACAGGTTCCATGGAGCCCAGTAAACCCTGTTAGGGTTTCGTTCGTTTCTGTTTCCGTGAACAAAGGAGACAGGTGGATCAGAGCGTTAGGGCTCAAAAAGGCTCTTGCATAGTCTTCAACACGTTTTCAATATCCTTTTTCTCTTCTTCTCTTAATGGCAACGCCGGCCTGCGTGGATAGCCACCTGGTAAGCCTCGCAATTTTAATGATTCCTTGATGGCTGAGAGTTGGTCGTGCTTCTTTACGAGCACCTCGTTTAGATAGGATATGCGTCGCTGCAGCTTGCTTGCCCCTTCGTAATCACCTTTTCTAAAAGCTTCATATAGGCGACTGCACATCTTGGGAAGCACATTCGCAACCGCTATTACGGCGCCTCTGCCACCCAGCATTAACGTTGGAAGAGTTACGTCGGCGGTTCCAGCTAACACTGAGACCTCGTCGCCTACCAACCGTATGATCTCAGTTATTGCGCCGATGCTTCCGCTGCTATCCTTCACTCCAACCACGTTTTCGTATTCGGACGCAAGTTGAGAAATCAGAGTTGGTTCCAGGGAGAATCCTGTGAATTTTGGGACACTGTAGAGGACTACTGGGATGTCTACAGCCTCCAAGAGAGCGCTGTAATGCTCGTACATTTCTCTGCTTGAAAGCTTGAAGTAGAACGGTGTCACTACGAGGACGGCGTCTACGCCCAAATCTTTCGCGTCCTTAGTGAACAGAATGGTTTCCCTAGTGCTCATGCTGCCCGTCCCAGCAACTACCGTAATCTTTCCGTTGACCTCGTCTACCACTATTTCAATAACCTTCCTCCTTTCCGCCCTGGAAAGGTACGGGGCTTCCCCGTTGCTTCCACAAGGCACCAGACCTGAGACACCGCCTTTCACCCAAAATCGTACACATGTTCTCAGTGCTTCTTCGTCGAGGTCGCCCTCACGTGAGAAAGGCGTTACGTGAGGCACGAATATTCCGTCCAAGCTAATTCTCCGCATGCACTCTCCCAGAAGTTTAAGTTATAAGTATCATATATATCACTTCGCACTTTATTTTAAGAAATGGGTGGATTATTTGGGAAAAGTTTTCACAATAGTTGTTATTGAGCCTATTCATACGAATGGATAGAAATCCTAAAAAGGTCGACGCATTTATCACGCGTGGCCTCATGAAAATCAAGAAAGTTTCGGAGGCAGCTGAGAGACTTAAGGTAACCAGAATCCATAGAGTAGGTGTTAACTATAGATGCGGATTTTGCGAAAAAACCGCGCGGATATAACGACCTAGCAATAAACGCCCTATTTAAGGCATGAATAATTGAAGCCTTTGGAAAACCCTTAGGAATGGGTGCACTTCTCGTTTTATGAAAAGATATAGTTGAAGAAGTCTAATCACGTTACTGAAAAACTAAGACAGAAATTGCTTCAATCAAATGTAGGAGAGCTATGAAGATGAAAAGGGCGAAGAGCCATACTAGATTCTTTTTTAGCTGGAACGTTATATGTGAAAATACGTAAATTCTAAAAGGAGTCAACACCCTTTATATTGTGGGATGACTTTGCAAGGTAAGACGGTTAGAGAAACGCAGAGGAATTTCGTTTTTCGTGCGAAAATAGGTGAGTATGAAGTGGAGATTAACGGAACTCGTAAAGAAGTTTTGAAAACAATTAAAGAGTTGCCAAGCTTAATGGCTGATGTTTACAGGGCTTTTGAAAGCGTAAAACCAAAAACAGTGGCAACGCTCACTGTCAAAACAGCAGCAGCTAAGGAGAAAGCCCTTACTCAAAAATACCCTAAAATCTTGCGTACAAAAAACTGTGGTGAGGCCATTTTGAGGACCCTTGAAACTGATTGGGGGAAATGGCGTCCTCGCACCATTGCTGAAATAAAAGAAGCGTTAAAGGCTAATGATTTACGTTATCCAGGACGCACTCTGGCAGGGGTTTTAATGGGACTTGTTAAGAAGAGAAAAGTTAGGCGTTGGAAGACCGAAACTGGCTACGTTTACATTCTCGCCGAAAATGAAGTTTTAACTTGAGAGAGATGCTGAATGAAGAAGGTTAAAGCACGAATAAAGACGCCTTTCGGCGAAATCGTAGTTGAAGGCGAAAATCCGCAGGAAATTCTCGAAGTGCTTGAGACTTTTCCAGAGGATTTTATGGAGAAAGTTGCAAACCTCGTTTCAAGCCGGTTAGTCCCATCAGCAACTCAGCTAAAAGGCATAGTTGAACCCACAACCGAAGGACCCGTTATAATAACCCGCGAAAAACTCACCCATTACGAAGCTATAGGCTTAATCTTGTATGCTTCGGAAGAAAAGAAGAACACGGCAGCACAGATAACAACACTTTTGAGATCAAGCGGAATAAAAAGCATGGTTCCAGCGCGATTAAACGAAATGACCAAAAGGGGCCGCGTCTTTAAGCCAGACCCTCAGAAACCAGAGTTTAAGTTGACCGTGCAGGGTGAGAGGTGGATTGAGGATGATGTTTTGGCTAGGCTTAGGGGTAAGATGGTTTGAGGTGTGTGTGCAAGTTGTTTAGGCCCCTGTATTAGGCTTCAAATATGAGGTGAAGGTTTTGAAGAGAGGGTTGGTGGGTTTGGGTGAGTGAGGCTGGACGGGTTACGGTTCATGTTAAGTATGGTGATGTTGAGCAGACATTTACGGGGAGCATCGAAGATGTTTGGGTGAGTGTAAACAAGTTTTTTAGTGAATTTGTCCCTTCTTTTGAAATTACAAGGAAACTGATGTTAAATGTTGATTTGCAGAAGCTTGTGGAAGAGTGTGAAGGTTTGATTGCTTTTTCGCCGGAAGGTGTGAATCTGCTGGTTTCAAAGGATAAGTTGACGGATAATGAGACATTGGGTTTGCAGCTTTTAGCCAGTTACATAGGCTATAAATTGGGCATGATGGAGAGTGATGCTGTTTCAAGGGAAGAGCTTCAAGCTAAATTGGGTAAAAGTTCGAAAATTGTGAGTACGCGGTTGGGTGAACTTGTTAAAAGAGAAATTGCAGCGAAAACCAATGATGGGAAATATAAGATTTCAACTTTTGGGGTTGTTCAGATGGAGAAGGATTTTCTTCCGAGGATCAAGGCAAAAATTGGCGGTTGAGCTGTCTTGCTTTGCGGAGACTAAAAACCTCTATAAATAGGTTGAATTGAAGCGGTTTTTGGATATTTTCAGTTGCAATAGTGACTGGTTCCCCCTATCTTGTTTCAGACCCCACCCTCTAGATTTTTGCTTATAGTTGTAGATTTGTCGCGTGTGAAAGTTTTTGTTTGTCCGACAAAGAGAGTAGGTGAATGCTTGCTTATCGAAGAGGTTCAACAGTAAGCTTTTTCTTTATGCTCTGCGGTGACTAGACCCCCTTATATATAGGTCATATCGAATCATGCTATGCTTAATTTTGGAAGGTTTTCAGTTGCTAAATTGATAACCCCCTATAGTTTTTATGTATCTTGCCTTGACAAGCTTATCAAACCAGTCTGTTTCAGACCTGGTAATCTTCATGCCTTGAATATTAAGTGGATCTATGAGTTCATTCCCACAAGCAAACTTTTGTCTGAGACTGTCTATTTTCTTAATTAAATTTGTTATAGAATTGATTTTATTGGTAATCCTTATTACATATAGTATAAGTATTCAGGACGTGGAATCACTTCTTCAGGAACATAAGCAAGAATTTTTCCAACTTCACGAGAGTAAGCAAGAGTTATTGGCTCTCGAATACAGAAATCAGCACTATTCCAATTCATCTTAGTTAGAGCAAATATTTCTTCGAACAATATACTTAAAGGAGTGTCACCATGATGCTCAACTATCTCTAATGGTGTAGGAACTCGAAGACCAGGATACGTTTCAAAATAGGGTATCCACCCTTTAGTGTGTAGAATGTAGTCTCCTTCACCAATTTTAACAACGGTTCCTCTAACTGGGGGATAGATTCCCTCTTTTCGCATGAACTTGATTCCTCGGTTGAGGATTGTCATAAAGTCCATCATTTCAATGTCTTTTGCAGCTTCTTTGAAACCAGAAAGTTCCTCAGGGCGGAACCTTGAACTCTTATGAACTACTAATCGAGTTGGAAGCTGACGCATCTGTTTTTTGTATACCTCTAGAACATCATTCATAAGATGAAATGCGACTTTTTCAGAAAGATAAGTAGATCTGGTAGATCTGTCAACGAGAGCTCGTCCTCCTTTCAGGACCAATCCTTCTCCTGTATGTGTAAAAACTTGGGCTACACTTGCCTTTACATTCCTTCTCTGTGGATCTCTGTAAAAAGAAATCCCTACATAACACGTTCCTTGTTTCATATCAGCTAATTTCCATGGGTAACCTTCTGCTTTATAGTAGAGAGCAACACAGAAGTTCCAAGCTCGAGTTGCGTCATCTTGGAGTGAAGGCCCTCTTGGAGCAGTCTTGAAAGTTCTAGGTTTTGCTAATTGTGTTGCCATACCTAGATTCATGGCTTCTGCCTTGATAATGCGTCTCAAATCACTAGCTTCAGGAATGATGTCCAGAATCTCTTGTTCAGGAACAGGAAAGAGTGTAGTTTGTCCAATCCGTCTGTATTCCTCAAGCATTTCTAGGATTTGTTTTTCACGTTTTGTAAGTTTAACTGGGCCCCTAAAATATCCTCTTCTCTTTGTTCCACAACTATCTATAATTTCTTGAGGAAGAGCACAAATTACTACATGAGGTCTTGGTTCTCTCATACGCAAATTCGATAATTTCTCTTTAAACAACCTTGCAGCATTTCTCACCCTTTGCCTAAAATTCCTTATATTTACAATTTGTGTAATCTCAGCCTTTGTTAGCACTTCAACACATTCATTTAGAACTTGCAACTCACAACCGAATATTCTTGTAAAACCAGGAAAGGGTTGGAACAGTAAAGAATCTTCTTCCTTGCCTAGAATCTTGCTCTGACACCTTCCAATCCATTGTTTTGCTAAAGCTATTGTTTCCTTTGAACCGATGATTCCTAAGTGTATTGAAGATGAGATCGCTCTTCTATTTTTATATAAACATGGTCCATAAGCTAAAAGTCCCATCTTTGGATCAATGTATTTCTTCCCTTCTCCAAAAGTTAGAAAGGGTTCATCGATGAAAGTACTTTCGAATTCACTGTGCAACATCTATGCCTCCCTCCCGTTTTTGATTCCAACGCTTATTGGAGTCCCCACAGGCTCTGATTCAATCTCAATAGATTCTTTTCCTACAGGAATAGATATTGTCACATCAAGTCTTGATAGAAACTTACCCCAGAATCTTACTAAGTAAAGATATTGACTATTATACTGCTTAGACAAGTATCGACTCATTAGAGAAGCTAGTTTACGAGAGCGAATAGGCTTATACCCGTCATAAGTAAAAGTCATTGTAGGCGAGATCTTTAGGTAAATGTTATCGTCAAGGAACATGAACCTCAGATTTGCAGCATAGTGTTTGCAATAAAGAATGTTACCTTCTTCTCCTTTCACACATGTTGCAATTTCTCTAGTCACATATCTTGTTTCTGGTCTCCATCTAAAGGAATTAGTTCTCCCATCTTCGAGAAGGCATACAAACCTGCGATGTTTTTTATCATAGAACATTCCTCTACTCTCACAGTACTTTCTTAGACCGAGATTGAAGAGATACATTAAGTCGTTTCTCTTTGTACTGTCTTGAATCCAATCAGTGACATTTTCTTCAATAACTTGGTTTTGAGAAACAATAGGCAGGAAAGGTGATGATGAGTCTTTCAAATCATCAAAAGTATAGAGTTTCTTATTCTTGGGCAAGAACGGAAGTCCTTTTATCTTGCGTCCAAGTTTTTCATAAACCTCTTTGGCAGATCCAATATTGGTTGGACTCACAAAGATTGTTACCGGATGTTTCTTGACTGGAAATAGATTCGATAATAATTCCTCTTCTATTTCAGAAGCAATACGTGGCTCTGGTGGTTCGAATTCTACCTGAGTCCCAACTGCTTTTCCTCGAATTTTTACTTGATTAATGAGAACAAGTACAATCCTCTTTAACTCAGTCTCCAAATAATCAGGTTCGTTTAGTATTTTCTCACCGTCTATGAAGTTTCCATGCATGGCGAAATTCAATCTTCGCTGAGAAATTGCTACCTTTTCGAATTCTCTTTGAAATTCGGCTTTGTTTCGTACCTTTGGGCTAACTACAACTAACTTTACATTGGCATCCGATGTTTGGATCATGTTCATATCTCTAAAGAAATTGGTCCTTGAACTTGACCAGATAATTTCAACATAAATACTGATACCAGTGGAAGTGACACCAAAAACGTCCAATTCGTGGCCAGATGATGGATATTCCTGTAGTGTTGCTCCAGTCCACTCTTTCAATTTCTTACTAATTATTTCTTTCAATTCCCTATGTTGAGCAGATTCTGAAGATGGCACTCAAAAAACCTTTTTTGAATTTATGCATTTTACCAGTAAGGAAAAACTTGAATTTATAAGTTCCCAATGAATAATGAACAAACCTTATAACATGCATTAAATTTAAACTTAAATTTGATCTTTTATTGGATATTAGCAGTTATAGCTTCCTCCTTAGAATTCGATTATCCCAGCTGCTCTTAGTATAGCGATAGCTTCTAGAACCAATAAAGTACTAAACAGTATGAAGCTATGAAGAAGTCGAATGTTATTTAGTGATACTAGTTTCTGTATGTCTAACTATACTGTAAAGGGATTATGAACTCTCGTAGACTATCAATAGATTTTGATGGTTAATTGCTCGCGCTGGAATTGTGTAAGTCTGATTAAAAATTGTCAAGCCTGAACGGGTTATGGTGGTCTTTTTTGTGTGTATTGGTATCTTCGTGGTTTTCCTTGTCTTGTTAGTATTCCGTCTTTGACTAGGTCTATTAGTGCATGAGCTACAGCAGTGCGGTCGTAGTGGAATCCCCGTCTTGCCATTTCACTGTGTACTTCGCCTAAGCCTCTAGCAGTTGCAAACCATCTCTCTTCCCAAAGTTTTCGGATTATGCTCTTGCATGTTTCGGCTCTTGGCGCGGCTCTTTCAGTTATTAGCGTTGTTTCTTTCAGTTTTTCCGTTACTGTTGAGAGAATTTTGTCAACCGTTGCTTGCAGTTGTTCTTCTTGGCATTCTATCTCGAACTCTATCTCTCCTATCTTCATCTTTACGCGTATCGGTGGTTTTGCGGTTTTTTCTGTCAACTCTTCACCTATTGTTTGTTGAATTGTGCATCTTGGTCATGCACAACATTTAAATATTTCTCTCTCAAACTATTGGCTATTGGTGAATCTTGGTGATTGAACAATACACTATTACGACAACACCAAAATATAACTTTCCACAACCCACCATAGACACAACATTACCCCAACGCCT
>DAOUTL010000047.1 GCA_030626685.1 Candidatus Bathyarchaeota archaeon
TTCTGAAAGTTATGATCCTGACCCTGATGGGGGCATCGCCCTTTACATTTGGAACTTCGGAGATGGAACTGTAGAGAACACAACCGACACGATTATAACCCATAACTATACTGCCCTCGGCATCTACACCGCGTCGCTAACAGTTTTGGATGATCAGCCCGCTGAAGGAGGATCCCAAAGCAAACCAAAGCATCTTGATGTAAAGGTTGTGAGCCCAGCACCAGTAGCCAAGTTTGATTTCTGGCCTGACGTGGCTGTCATAAACAGGAATGTAACTTTTGATGCTTCTGCCAGCTATGATCCTGACCCTGATGGGGGCATCGCCCTTTACATTTGGAACTTCGGAGATGGAACTGTAGAGAACACAACCGACACGATTATAACCCATAACTACACTAAAACAAAAGTCTACAAAGTTACCTTAAAAGTGATGGATATCGAGGGACTTTGCTCAGACATTTACTGGGACAACATTGAAGTTGTTGAACGTCGGGACATCGAGGTAACAAATGTTACCGCATATCCAAGCGAATTGATGCGAGGATTTAATGCAACGATAGAATTCACAACCGCCAATAAGGGATTTGCTGACGAAAGTTTCAACGTCACGGCCTACTATAATCGAACAGAAGTCGATTGGACCAACATTACGGCAACCGAATGGGTTAAAATAGAACAACTGACAAGAGAAAACATCTCAAAACAATCTGAACCAGAATGGAAACTCACAGACGCTTCCAGCACTTACAATCCGACCAACTGGGTGCTAAACAAATGGGAACCAGGCGCTGAACCACAAAATGAGTTCACAAGGGTTAGAGTTGGCAACAATACTGGCTATTGGACCATAAACCCCGGTAAATTAAATGAAGCAGACTCCACTGCAACCTTGGTTTCTGGAACCCCCCTTACAACAGGCGGCTGGATATGGGAAGAAATAATCTATGGAGACTTTTCGGCTGGAAACTGGAGCTTTACGGTTAGGCTTTATTCTACACACGAGAATGTAAACGTAACCATATGGGTTCGCATACTAAAAAGCAAAAGCCCAAACCCCCAAGCAGAAGGAGCCCAAGTAACCGTGCTGAAAGATTGGGAACCTCTCTTTTCAGCTAAGCCCTTACTTACAAGCGTTCAACTGTTCTCCGGAAATGTTTCCGTGGACGCAGCAACATTCGCCAACGAATATCTTTACGTTGAGTTTCAACTTGAAGTTACAGAAAACGAGGCTGGCAACGATACAGAAGTGGTCTTCCAGATCGGAGCTGATAAAGGCTCTGAAAAACCAAAAATCACAGCTGCAACGTTCAGCTACAAAAAGTCATATGTTATTTATTGGGATACTGGGGATGTGATCCCAGGAGACTATTGGATTATGGTCAAAACCAGCGAAGTTCCACATGAAACAAACATAACCAACAACCTCAAATTGAGCAGCGACTTCGTACATCTAAAACTCGCCATCCCTGTTGCTAAGTTTGTCAATTCACCGATTGTTCCAATTGTGAATGAAACGGTAATCTTTGATGCTTCTGAAAGCTATCACATGGATCCGAATGGAACAATCACCTGCTACGTATGGAATTTTGGAGATGGAACCGTAGAGAACACAACTAACCCCATTATACCCCACAACTACATCGACCCCGGCGTTTACAAGGTTAATCTAACAGTCGCCGACAACTTCAATCAGACAGACTTTGCAACAAAATACATAGAGGTTAAAGCATACTATCCACTAGAAGTAACAATTAAAGTGGGTACCATACACTTCCCAGGCGAAAAAGCTGAATTCTACATCCTTACATTAAGATCAGGCGAGAGGTTTGACATTTCAGAAATCAAAGCACTTCTAATTCTCAACGGAGAAATCTTCGAAAACTTGACAGATAACGTTAAGCCTGTGGTGACAGGTCTTTACCTAATAAGCTACGAGATACCATTGAATGCCTCAGCCGGAGAATACTTGCTTCTTGTTGATGCAAGCTATTATGTTGAGGAAGCAAACCTAAGCCTTAAAGGAACAGCTCAGGAAAGCTTCTCAATAAGTTCCACATTAACGGGTTGGAACGCATTACTGGTCAAAATTGACGACGATATTGGAACTATAAAGACTAATGTAGGCTACATTACCCTAAATCTAACCACTATCAACGCTACCTTGTCGGGTTTAATTGTTGATGCTGAAGGTGAAATACTCGCTAGAATCGACACTGCCCTAGGATCAGTCATCACAAAACTTGACAACATCGGCGGTACAGTAACCGAAATCAATGGAAACACTGTTACAATTAACACATCTCTAGGAGATCTACAAACCTCAGTTGGCGGCTTACAGTCAACCTTAACAATAGGCATAGCCGCAGCATCCATACTCTCAGCCATAGCAGCAATAGCAGCCATCATAATCTTGTTACGCATCAAGAAGCTCAGTAAATAGCCTCAATCGTCCACCAAACGTTTTTTCTATTTTTTATGGATAGTTAAGCTAATTTTGATTTTCATAATCTCATCCTTTGCAGCCTGTATCTAAACAATTTTTCAGAAAAAGGGGAGAGATGAAAGTTTCTATTAGCTGCCACTTTTTACGGGTCGGGTGGAGGGCGACCAAATTCCGTTCGTATCCGCTACATATAGCAACGATGTCAAAGATGTCTATCTTACATTCTTCGGGTGCAAGGTCTGCTCCTGGAAACCAGTTAGGACTTGGTATTCCGTTTCCTGAGCTGCCGTAGGCTCCGCACGCCAAAACCATGTCGTAAATGTCTATCTTGTAGTAGCCCTCACGAGGCTTGGGTCCCTCAACCCATTTCCAAACAAAATCTATTTCACCAAGCGGCGGGACTTCAAGGAAAAAGTATCGGTTTGCCTTAAGGTCAAACGGCTGGTGGAGGGATAATGTGGGGCTAGGCTGTACATTGTATCCTGCCATAAAAGTCCTGCGTCTGATCCAAGATAGTAGCCTGTAGGCGGATTCGGTGCGTAGTAATAGGTGATGGTTATGTTCCAAGGCAATTCTAGAGGTATATATATGGGTACGAAAACGTTGTGAAAATATACATCTTGACCAGCTCTAATTATGAAGTTTATGTTTTCATGGATTGGCATGCCGTCTGCTGTTACGTTGATTACCTGCACTATTGAGTCGTTAGTGAATTGAACTTCTGATCCGTCGCAAATGAATGAAACGGTTTTCTTTTCCATTAACGGGCATAGCGGAGCTTGACTGAGTTTTTCTATGAGTTCATCTTTTGTTAGCAAAGGCTCCGCCAATGTCGTAAAGGGAATAGAATAGGAAAGAAGTTTGATGCAGATCCTAGAAAACAAGGTTATATACTAAATCTAACAGAAACTGGATTACTTAGGAATGAGGGATATTATTCAATGTATAAGAAATATAAAGAATCTGATCTAAAGAACAATCCTTGGTTAAAGACACCATCTGGAGGGTGGGGAAGTTTACCTAAGAATAAACAACATCCTAAACGATTACATAAAAGAGCTATAAGAAGAACAGCAAAATTGTTTATTTCTCATTTATTTGATATACTATGGATGATTAAACATCCCAATCTTAAAATACCTAGACCTATGCACTTCAGAAATGCACCATTAAAAAATAATGAAATCATAGTGCCTTTCGATTCTTCCATAAATATAAAAAATTATATGAGTGAAAAAGATATATTGAATATTATAGACATTTAAGAACAAAAAGAAATGGAGAGAGAAACGAGAAATGAGAAAGATTGCTTGGAATCGGAAAACCGTATCCATCACTCTTGCAGCAGTCATCATACCCGTAAGCCTCTTGGTCGCTTTGGCACTAAACAGTATGTCACTGCATCAAGCACTGGAAATCGTCAATGTGGATGCGGTGAGCTGGAGCATGAACAGACCATCAAACGACACGATCATCGACGAATATGTTAAAAACTTCTATAATGACACCTGCGTTGCAGTCTTGGAAATCCACATGTATAGATACCTTGAGGACGATCCTCATTACAGTGATTGTATTGGATTCATGTTAAATGTGACTGCCGAGGTTACTGAGGGTTTCATTGATTACGTGGTGATTCGTTATCAGGTTAACCCTACAAGTTCAAACGTAGGTCTTGATCCCAACGGTTTTGCATTACGAAACCTCAAGATGGAGAATATTGAATACTATGCTAACTATGTTACTGCGGTAGGCGTTAATCAACCTAAAAACTGTTCTCTGAAACACTGGAACTACTGGACGATGGGTTACGATAATGATGTTGAACAAGCGGTGAAAGTCACCGCGGAAATCCTATGCTTCAACGGAACAGCCTACCAAGAAATCCACATACCAATTGACCTCTTTGTGCACGCAGTGTAAACACCATGAAGAAACATTTAATCGCATTGATGTTGCTCACGCTGACGCTGTCACTGTTCTGCTATGTCCCTAATGCTTTTGCAGAGGAACCCCTAAGGGCTACCGTCGGCTTAGGCGTTCACATTCACCGTTACTTTGAGGAGGATCTCGAGTATGGTGCTGAGACCACTTTGTAGTTGTGAAATCATTTCAGTATTGAAATTCATAGTTGTGATGTGAACCACTAATGAACTGAGATCCATTTGTAGCGTGTGAAATATTATTAGAATATCCAAAGATAGAATGAGATCCATTCTATGATTATGAAACCATTTCAGTAAATGAAAGCTAGTGATGAACCATACGAACCATGAGATCCATTTGTGTTTGTGAACCAAACTGATTATGAGAAATATAAATACTGTGAGACATATTTATGTTGCGAACCAAATAAAATGTGAGACCCACTTATAAAATGTGAACCAGTAGGAGGATGGGATCCACGTAGATAATGTGAAATATTACTGATTGAAATCCAAGAAGAAATGTAATGTAAGCCATTATGTTAGTGATGTGATGTGAACCAAGTGTTTTATGAGATCCAGAAATAGAATGTAAGCCATGAAACGTTTGAGATCCATTCAAGTTGTGTGAAACCACCGCATAATTTCTGAGATCCAAATGGATAATGTGAACCAAGTGTAAATTGAGATCCAGAATTTACCTGCGAGCCAATTTCATCCTCCTGAGACCAATATTACTATGTAAGCCAAGGCTTTGTTGAGATCCAACCACACCATGTGAACCAAACAGAAAGAGGAATTATGTTTGAAGTAGAGGGAAATAAGAACTGTTTAAAATCATATACTTCTCTTAAACATGCTTCTATTAAATTAATAGTTCCTATATAGTTTACTTCTGTTACTTCTTGTGCATGTTCATAAGAATAACTAACTGGAGTAATTGCTGCTAAATGGATTACATATTCAGGTTGGATTTTCTTATACCTACCCCAACAGCCTTGGAACAACCCAACCCAAGGCTGTTCCCGTTGAACCGGTATTCCAATCAGCAACATTAAATCTCTTAGAAGTCTACCTACCTTCAGTCTCTCCAGATGATCAGCTCTTACAACAAACGAAATCGGATCAAGATCTTCTCCTGGCTTCTGAGGGTGATCTGAAGGAAAACATCAGAATCAGCGCCAGCATTGAAAGATTTATCTTCTCAATTCTATTCAACTATTCTTTCTCCTTTCTTAGACACTTTCAGCCCTACATCTTGGGCTAAGCAGTTCTCACTTCCTTAACTTCTGTCAAGGCTTGAAAGAAGAAAGAGGAAACAGAACAATTGGAGTTTGCATTTCTACCTCTCACACGAACTCAAATTTATGGTTTTCCCATTCTCCTTTCTTTTTAGCAATAAAACACTTATTTTCCTCTATAAAAATCTTACAGAATTTTGTTCTTAGAAAATTATTGCTTGAAAAGTCAAGTTTCAATTCAAAACTTCTCCGATTGCATGTTACCTCACAAAACTATTGCAAATAACCAACAGGGGGATATCAATTACTAATGTGTTACAGAGAACACGGTTAATCTAGTAAACTTTAGAAACAGTAAATCCTGTGCGACAGTAAAACAAGTTTTAAATTCTATAAACAAATAAATAAATTGGAATACTTAAAAGAGAAAGCTACGACCTGAAAAAGGAACGTGGAAACTTATTGGACAATCCTGTAGAAACTTCAGATAAATGTGAACACGCTACGCGAAAGCAGTACTGCTTGATCAGCGCGTTATTAGGATGGCTCGGCGCCGTGAATTCACTGTTAATAGGGTTTTGGGTGCTTACCACATGCCTTGAATTGTCACAAATTCCTCCAATGGAACAGTTACTTTTTCAAGCCTACATTACAATCATTGTGATGGCAGCCTCAGCGTTCGCATTTATATACGGCAGCTATGTAATATGGAAAACCAGCAGACGGAAAGGAGGCATAATCAACCTCTTAGGGGGACTAATACTCATACCTGTGTACATCTACTTCACACTTCTCTCTCAGCCTACTTTAAAGCCTACTTTATTCTGGCCTATGGAGATCCTTCTTCTTGCCCCCGCAATAATGAGTGGAATCATAGGTACATTAAAATTGAAGTAGAACGGTCTTGAGTTGACAAATGTCAAAAGATCAACTATCGGAATCATTTAAGTTTATACTAGGTAACCTTGAAAAAGATGAGAAAAGGATCTTTGACACTAATGTAACTCTAACGTGCGCGTCGCTGAAGGTAAACAAGTATTAGGATTATTACAGCAACTATTATTATTACAAACGCGATATTCTCGATAGTGAAAGGCGTTTCAGGTTTCACTTCTACGTCAAGCAGTATCTCTTTTCGATATGGTTCTGTTGCAGGTCTATTCGGATTGTATTCTACTCCCCAGTTATCTCTGACTGTAAGTATTATCTGCCATGTTCCATTCTTAGCGAAAGTATGAGTCATGCTCACACCCTCGTACGTTTTGTAAACCCAAGTTCCTCCCCCAGGTTCGATAAGAGACCACGTATAATTCCAAATTTCACCGTCTTGGTCGTTATGATAGCTTTCTGAAGCGTCGATTGTTACAGTGTCACCGACATGTACAACGCTTGGCGGCTCGCTGGTACTAAGTATCGGGGTGTCAATCACTCGCAACTCCTTAGAAACCTCATCTGTGAATAATTCGCCTTCATGCATTATCATAGCTTCAGCCGTAAGCGTGTGTAATCCTATACTGAGGTCCTCGGCCTTTATCGTGTAGTTGAAGGTTTTGCTTTCACTAGGCTCTAAAGCTTCGTTCTCCCACGTTTCGAGGGGAACTGTGCCTTTGTAAAGTGTGAGGTTATATGTATCAGAAGCCTCACCATCGTTTCTGACAAGAACACGCACAGTTGCATCTTCACCTATAATAATAGGATGATATAGTTTTCCGGCAACTAACGCGCCAACGTTTACACTGACAATACGTGTCCTCGCCCCAGGTGACCGAAACTCACCGTGCAAAACCCAATGCGGGATTTCAAGGTGTGCACCATATTCGAACTTAGATGATAGGTCAACATCCAAATGCAGACAACATGCCCCTTCTTTCGTTACATTGAAGGTCATGGTGAACACTGTTGCATTCATGTCTCGACAATTAAAAGCTTCAGCCGGAGCCATAGAACTCTTTCCAAGCAAGTAGGTTCCAGCATCTTCATCAACTTCATCCGCAATGTCCATTATATCCTCATGGAGGACACCGTCAGGATAAGTTTCAACAGGAATCTTAACCGTGTGATTAACATACTCTAAAACAGTTGGATCCCAGCTGAAACTGATGTCTAATCCGTAAAGGTTGCCCAAATAATATGTGTGTCGCGTACCAGGCGGCGGCAGAGGTTCCCCAGTCTCCCAAGTCTCAGCTGCCATATAAGCAGTATCTGTAAGGTTGAAGATCTTCACGCTAACCGTGAAAGTTTCACCAGGAGAAACTGAAATGCTTTGCGGATCCACATAGACTACAGGCATGTCAGATGGAAGCCCCGAATATGTTTGAGATCCCACTATTCCCACACCACATGAGTTAAGGAAAACTAGCACGAAAACAAAAATTATCGCCACTTTTTTGCAAACTAACATTTTCATTCTTTCCCTCTTTCTTTCCAAATATTGACTTTGCGTGACTATTTAAGTTTTGGCACATGTTAATCAAACTTTAACCTATGTTTCAATCAATCTCGTAAGAAAACTTCCAGTTACTACCCCGATGAGACACAGAGCCATACCTGTAGGAAATATAAACCTGAGAACATTAAAAAATGCTAAGAAAAGCGCCCATTCCCAGCCAAAAGGAGTAGTGGAAAGACTCTCTTGTAGCCCTAAAACAAACCAGATGTAACAAGAAACATAAGCGACTGCTACTGAGGCAGATAAACAAGTTGATGCAAAATAACCATATACTACTGTTTTTACATCAGCCAAGACCAAGCCTACCGAAAAACTCAAAAATAAAAGAAGTAACGCATCCACTGTGGTGAAAAATGGCGCATCATAAAAACAATACGGATCTTTATTCACAAAGAATCTTGGGTTCTCCAAATAGAAAAACCAATAAGTTTTTATGATTACCAATGCTATAGCAGAGGCCCATCCGACAACTACCAAAATATCTTTCTTCCTCCATCTAAACAACTCTTGAAAGCTTCTCACTTTTTCAATTATCAACGCCACAATTCAACCCCTATTAAATTGTTGACTTTTCCTATATTTAACCTGTTGTGCCCCTCTTAGTATGATTAAGCGCCAAAATTATATGAGCAAGCCTAATGCAAGAAATTCGGGTTCGATTCATCTTTCGAATTAAACTGCCATTACGTGAGAAAAGCCCAATTACGTGATGATTTTAGACTTAAAACGGAAAGCTTCTTGCAATTCCATGCGCTATTTGCATGTGGAAAAGAAAGATCAACTTAAGACAGTTGCGAACAACGTTATTTAAAAATCTGTGCAGAGAAACTAGGCATATGTATGCCCAAGAGACCCCCTCCATACTTGTTTAGCAACCCGTTGAGTTCACCGCAACAGTCTCAGGAGGATATCTATCATACAGTTATCAATGGTACCTAAACGGCGAACCGGTTTCATTAAGCAAGAATGTTCCAACGCTCCATCTAATCAACTATACAATGCTGATAGCACTGTTTGGTGTAGCATTAAGCTTGCTGAGACGCAAAAGAAATAAACTTCCACAAACTTCTTTTCTGGTGCGTAAA
>DAOUTL010000190.1 GCA_030626685.1 Candidatus Bathyarchaeota archaeon
AGAAGGGTTAAACTATTTCTTGAGGCTGCAACCGCAGAGGAGCTTAATTTTCTTTCAGCTGTCGGCCAGACCTTACTAATTGGCATTTTCAACTTGGGACCAAGCAACCTAATCACTATTAATATCATGCTTGAAAGTGCTACCAAAATGAAGCTAACAAAAACGAGTGGACCGTCTTGGCCGAGATGATTTGTTATGAATATCGGTCCGTTAATGAATGCTCCTGCAACCATCATTGTGGCGCCAGTTTCTGAAATGGACCTTGCAAAGGCCAGGATGAAGGAAGCTATTATAGAAGGCTTCAGTATCGGAAATGTGACTGTTCTGGCAGCAGTTAACGGTGCTGCACCCAAAGTTCTTGATGCTTGCTCATATTCCAGCTTATAATCAAACAACGCACCAACCATCACTCTAACCACGACGGGAAATGAAAAAGCGAAGTGGAGCAGGATTACGAGGAGCCAGCCTGGCGAAACGAAGGGTGCTCCAAAGAGTGATGATAATCCTCCGTTTTCGCTCCAGAAAAGGAGCAGTGAATAGCCAAGCGTGGCTGTAGGTACTATGAAGGGAATATCTGAAAGGGTGTCCAAAACGTTTAGCCATCTCGATTTTCCTCTTGTAATCATCCACGCCATGGGGACACCCGCAACAACATCTATAAATGAAACGAAAAATGCCACAGCAAAGGACGCGGCAACCGCGTTTAAGGCTTCTGACATAAGCTCCGGCTGGTTTAACACTTCTTGCATTGAGCCCCATTTGATGATTATGCCTAAAATTGGCGGAAGCAGAATAAACGCGAAAAATATGATTATTGAAAGCATGTAAATTGTGTTCTTTATCGCAGTTTTCGATGAAAGGTTGTCTAATGCTTCAGTGATTTTAGGTTTAGGCAAGTTTTTCTTTCCGCCTACATTCCGGTTTCATAACTCTTAAGTGGCTTTCCCTTTTCCACTCGTGTTCTCTGCTCATAAATTTTCCGCATAAGAAGTTGTCAGTTCGACCGTCGAGTTATGTCACAGCCATAAAACCTAAACAAGACTTAAGGCTTTTGCACTGTGAACTCTATTCTTTCAATACCTTTGCCCTTTGAACTTCTGGATAATAGCCTTATCTCATCTATTTCACCTGTGCTTTTAACGTGTGTGCCGCCGCATGCGCATGCATGCCAACCTTCAATCTCCACTATGCGTACTTCGCTGACTTGTGGCGGAAGTGTCTTCAGAGATTCGTGGAACTTTTTAACGTACTCTTCTGCTTCGTTTCTTGGCATCAACCTAATTTTTACGGTTCTGTTTTCCTTAACAACATTGTTTGCTACAGCTTCGATTTGTGGAAAAAGTTCACGGGTTGAGCCTGCATGTGTGAAGTCAAGCCTCGCCTTCTCTAAATCCATTCCAGAGCCTACAATTTCAACCGGTTTGCTTAGAGCTTGACGTATTGCCTGTGACATTAAATGGGCGCTTGTGTGGATTCGCATGAGCTTATAACGCCTTTCCCAGTTAACAACCCCTCTAACATGGTTTCCTTCATTTATCTCCCCAAAAACTTCATCAACATAATGAATTACGATTTCGCCTTTTCTCCGTAATCTAACAACTTTAGCTTGCATAGTGTTGCCTTCCATTAAACCTATGTCTGATGGTTGTCCGCCGCCACCCGGATAAAAGGCTGTCTCATCTAAAATCACGCCAGTCTCACGATTTTCAGTTTTTAGAACCTTAATCACTTTTGCTTCGAACTCTTTCACGTAGGCATCTTCGTAATAAAGCAGACGTGTAGGAGGAATTCCGCTCAAATCCAGCATATCTTTCACACTCATATAATCGTTAAACTGTTTCAGCATGCTTAAAACTGTTTTATAAAGCTGAGGAAAACATAATATGTTTTGTGTGCTAACTGTAGGCTAAAAGTTAAAGGTGAAGTTTATGGATGTTCTGGAAGCCATTAAGGGGAGGAGAAGCGTAAGAGCCTTCAAGAGCGAAGATGTTTCAGAAGAAATTGTTGAAAAGCTTGTTGACGCGGGACGGTGGGCGCCTTCTGCCGGAAACATTCAGCCGTGGGAATTCATAGTTGTGCGAAAGCCGGAAAACAAAAGAAGACTTGTTGAAGCTGCTCTGGGTCAAACGTTCATTGAAGAAGCTCCCGTTGTAATAGTTGTTTGTGCAAATGAAACTCGTTCCTCACAAGGTTATGGTGTGCGCGGTAAAACTCCATATTGCATACAAGACACAGCCGCCGCCATACA
>DAOUTL010000166.1 GCA_030626685.1 Candidatus Bathyarchaeota archaeon
ACCAAAATACTTCCTAACAATGTTCAAAACCATCATCGGTCCCTATTCTGAGGCTGTTGGTTATGGGCGCCCCGAAGCAGCGCAAGGAATATTCGTAGAATTTAGACGTTTATATGAAATGGCGAGGGAGAAGCTTCCCTTCGGTGTCATGCAGATAGGTCACGCCTTGAGAAACGAAATTTCGCCGAGGCAGGGCCTAATAAGGCTGAGAGAATTCACCATAATAGATCTTGAATTTTTCTTTGACCCGGAAGAACCAAACTGTTTTCTCTTAAAAGACGTTGAAAACGAAACATTGCGGCTGGTTCTTGCCGAAGAAAAACTACGTGGTTCAGAAGCAATCGTTGAGGTTACACTGAAGGAAGCGTTAGAGAAAAGTTACATTAAGGCTGAGTGGCAGGCAGTTTTCATGGCTTTAGCTAAAAAATTGCTTGTTGATTTAGGTGTTCCAGCTGAAAAGCAGCGTTTCATCGAAAAGCTTCCGTGGGAAAGAGCTCATTATGCGCTTCAAAGCTTTGATCAGGAGGTTTATGTTGAACGTTGGGGTTGGGTTGAAGTTTCTGGTCATGCTTACAGAACGGACTATGATTTGAAGAGGCACATGGAGGTCAGCGGCGTGGATATGCGTGTTTTCAAAGAATATGAAAAACCATTTGAGATGGAACAAACGGTCATTAAGCCGGTGATGGCTAAGCTTGGACCGGTTTTTAAGGAAGATGCTGCAAAGGTTGCAGAGATGCTTTCCGAAGCTGACTCGGAGGAAGTTGAGGCTTCCATCAGGAAAAGTGGTTATTATACGCTTGGAAAATACAAGATTCTGCCAAAATACATAGAGGTTACACGTCAGAGAGTTAAGGAAAGGGGAAAGCGGTTTATTCCGCACGTTGTTGAACCAAGTTTCGGCTCAGACAGGCTCGTCTATGTAACTCTCGAATATGCTCACCGTGTTAAGGATGATAGAGCGATACTGAGTTTTCCAAGGGACATAGCCCCAATACAAGTCAGCGTTTATCCCTTAGTAAGTAAAGACGGATTACCTGAAAGGGCATTACAAGTGTACAAGATGCTGCTTGATGAGGGTTTCGTAGTGGAATACGATGAAGCTGGATCCATTGGTAGAAGATACGCCCGCGCAGACGAGATTGGCATACCCCTAGGCATAACAGTTGATTATGAAACACTCGGCGATAACACAGTTACCATTCGTGACCGTGACTCATGGAGTCAAGTTAGAAGCAGAATTGAGGACTTACCAGAACTTTTACATAAGTATTTCCGTTGGAAGGCAGATTTTGAGGATTTAGGCAAGCCTTTTAAAGGTTGAGTTTTCGTTACATTTTTTAATACCTCCGTACATTTACTGTTAGGAAATTTAAGCCCATTTTTGCGGGCGGGAAAAAGTTTGGTGCTTCCAGCAGAAACTGAGCAGCGTGTAAAACGTAGAGCCTTAAGTGTTTGCCGAGACCACCTCAGAAAGGTCTTAGACTTAACCAGAAAGGTTCTGCAAATGATAGACTGCTTCATAAAAAATGACAAGGAAAAGGCAAGACAGCTTTTTAACGAAATCAGAAGCGGCGAAGATGAAGTTGACAATGCTAGGCGTTTAGTCTCCCAAGAACTTGCTGAGATAGGAGCTATCCTGCTCAGTAGAGAAGACTTTTTAAGATTCACAAATCTGACAAGTGAAATTGCAGATTTTTGTGAAGGCATAGCCTTTCGCTTGCTTGAAATCATGGGGCACGATTGGAACGTGCCTATAGACATAAAGACTGATTTGTTGAAGCTTTCAGAAGCGGTTTTGGAGACTGTGATTAGACTAAGGGAAACAATGATGGTTCTGAGTTATGGCTCGGCTAAAGCAATGGAGAAGGCTAAGGATGTGGAGATTGCTGAAAGAACCGTTGATGAACTTTATCGTGAACTCGAGATAAAACTTCTTAACAGCAAACTTGACTTTCCAGCCCTAATCCTTTTAAGGGATGTTCTACAACTCTTGGAAGATTCAGCAGACAAAGCTGAAGATGCCGCTGACACTGCTCGCGTCTTATCTTTTATAATGTAAAAGGCGAAAAACCAGATGCCCAGAAAAATCGAAGTGGAATTTATTGAAAACTTTCTGGTTGTGTGGAATTCGGCAGACGGTTCAGAACTTTATAAAATGGGGTTTTATGGAAAACCATTAGGGATTCCTAAGCCCAAAATCCCGGAATTTAACGTTCCGCTAATTTTAGATTTGATGGAAGGTTTGTATCTTGCTGAAAAAGGAATGATAACCGTTTATGAAGGTTCGGAAAAGAGAAAAGTCAGCCTCAAAAAGCTTCGTCAATGGGCTAAACAGTTGTATGAGGAATTCGATGGGAAGTATGCTGTTTATCGTGATTTACGCGCTAACGGTTTAATTGTTACGCCAGGGATAAAGTTTGGATGCGACTTTGCAGTTTACAAGCATGGACCCGGCATCGAGCATGCGCCTTACATGATTTCAGTTAAAAGGGCTAAGTCTGAAATAACGGCCACAGACGTTGTTAAGACTGGAAGACTTGCAACAACCGTGCGAAAAAGATTCATCATCGCTGTGCCAGACTTGGAAAAAGAAAAGGTCAGGTATTTAATATTTAAGTGGTTCAAAGCGTAAATACTACGTTGCAAAAGAAGTGGTTTCAGCAGAGGGACGTTCATTTTTAGCTTGGCATCAATGTTTGGTTTAGGAATTCTCCTCTCACATATTGATGTGGATAGATTTTTGTTGCTGTCAATTTGCAACCCTTTGCCATCGTCACGTCGTCTGCAATAACTGAAACTGAATCTATTTTTGTCTGTTTCCTTGGGCTTGAGCAGATTGTTACGTGTCTACCTACAATGCTTTCTTTTATTTCCGCTTTTTCCCCGATTATAACCCTATCCATAACTGCAGAATTTTCTATCACAACGCCTTTGCCTATTTTAGTGTAGTTGTCAATACATGAATTCGCTATTCTCACGTTATCGCTTATTTTGCAGTGTCTGCCTATGAGAACAGAGCCTTCAACCTCTATTTTTCCTTGCTTGATTTTTCT
>DAOUTL010000058.1 GCA_030626685.1 Candidatus Bathyarchaeota archaeon
AGAAATACGTTTCAAACAGGCTGCAAACTCTAAAAGCTGAAGACATAACCAGGATAAGAGAGGCTTTTATTCGAAACAAAGCTCCACGATTTATGAAATACTTTTTCCCTCATCAACCTTATGGAAAACAGGAAAAGTATGTTGAAAAAATTATGAAAACCAGCTTGGAAAGGCTTGCGCATTTAATAAAAGTTTGTGGCTTGCTTCTGCAAACTAAAGTTTACCTATTCTGGAAAAATGTTAGTCATTAAAGAAAGGTGTAATAGGCTCAAACCACGTGCCTTCTAAATCTTCGCTTATGGTACCATATCCATACGTAGTTGTGCCCAACAATCAACGTTAATTTTCTTTTTAAATGCGTAGAAACTAAAAGTGGACCGGGCCGGACTAATACCTAAATGGGTTCGGGTCTAATTTTCTCATAATTTACAGCGTATGCGAATTCTAATCTCCCCCGGGCTACCAACTCATATGCGCGAATTTATACCAACCCCTCTTTTTTGTTGCGTTAACCACATGAGCTCGGTCTAAGGAGGATAAGTACAGTAGGACCAGGTGCTGGGGGGTGAATTCGAACCCTCCTACTGCGTGGGTTATCTCCCGCAAAATCCCCCTTTTTCTATTAATTACTTAATGTAAAGTCTTAGTTTCGCTGAGGGACATCGACCAAAACTTAATAAATATTTTGAATATTGTTTATACATTGGATGAGGTGAGGAAACTGAAAAACTGGAAGGAGGTTTACGACATACTTATGGAGAAGCTTCGTTTGCGGACAGATCCTGTAGCGGTCAAATATTTTAAAAGCTTTGATGCGGAGACAAGAGGTGAACTTCGGCGCATGAGATTTAGGCGTCCTAGAGAGCCTCTTGCCGTCTGCCAAGTTGTAACTCTGGTGAGAACTCAGGGTGGCTCATTTTACTTCACCGCTGAGGATATGGCGTGCGTGATTGGTTCCGCAGTTCTAGGTCTGTGCGAGATGGACATCGATAAGGTTGTGGCCGTAATATCGCGGAAAACTCGGGAGTTATCGCACAAGTTCCTGGAGGAGATACCTAAGATTCCGCGGGGCGAAGTTGAGGCTGTTGCGTGTGCGCCTTTAAAAAAGGCATCCTTTGATCCCGACCAAGTCCTTATTTATTGTGTTCCTGCTCAGGCGTTAAGGGTCTTCGCAGCTTGCATACAGGAGAGTACATATTCTCCAAGCTTTAAATTCGGGGCAGAAGTAGGTGTTTGTGCGGAAGTTATGGCTCGAGGCTATATTACAAAACAGATGAGTTTCAGTATGCCATGTTTTGGAGAACGAACATCATGTTTCTCAGAGGATGATGAGGTAATCGTAGGCATCCCATTTAATCTTTTAGAAAGCTTCCTGGAGGGTTTCAAAAACACCGAATTTTCATGTCCTTATCCTATACCAAAAGGTATATTTGGTGGTATAAATGAAACACCCAGGTTCCCAAAAGAAATGCTCACAGAACATGCTAAGGAAAAACTAGGTGCTTCCAAGGCTGCAGGTTCTCGTTGAAAACCGTGTCAAGGATGAACTTGTCACTAAGCCCAAAGACTCGTAAGCAAAAGGGAAGAATATTAATGAGTTTAACGGAGAGACTATATGCCTGATTTTGATGTGGTTGTGGTTGGTGGTGGTCCGGCAGGAGCTATCTCAGCATTAAAATGTTCAGAACTAGGTTTTAAGGTATTATTAATAGAAAGCGGGGATGTTAAGCGGCATAAACCATGTGCTGGTGTACTGACTCCTATGTGTGTAGATGTTTTGAGATCGCTTGGGATGAGCATTCCTAGGAATGTGATGTGCTCTCCGGCCATGCTTGGGCTATATTATGTACTTCCAAACGGTGAAAATAGTGGTGGAAGAGTGCAGAATTTTAAATTTTTAAATGTTAACCGTGATTTATTTGATCAATGGCTACGTCAAAATGCGGCAGAATCAGGTGTTAAGATCTTGTATACGACGGAGTTTCTTAATATGCGTGAATCTAACCCCATTCGAATATTGGCGAAGCAGGGTTGTAAAATCTTTGAGATAACTACAAGGTATCTCATTGGGGCTGATGGTGTGTTCTCTAAGGTTCGCAAACAGTTGTATGGGCTAGCTAAAGTGAATTTTGAGCTTATTTCTCAAGAATACTGGATGGCGAAGGGAAATTTTGAGGATTGCTTATACGTGTTTTTCCGGAAAGAGTTAGCGCCAGGTTATGCCTATGTCGTTTTAAAGAACGACCTATGTTTGGTTGGACTTGGGTCTCCTAAATCAGACTATGCATTTATTTTAACATATATTAATCAGTTTAAGAAACGGCTGCGCAAAGAGTTCGCATTTAAGCCGCGGTCTTTAGTTAGAAACGATGTCTGGGCAATTCCCTATGCATTTTTGCTTCATGGAATTGGAAATACTATCTTAGTTGGAGACGCGGCAGGCTTTTGTAATACGCTAACTGGTGAAGGCATTAGATTAGCTATTGAAACCGGAGTCGCTGCCGGTAATGCTATTCAAGACGCTGTATCCTGTGATAGGCCTCTTGCATCAACATACAGAGATCGCGTTGAACGGATTACCCGCTTTATATGCAGAGCCCATCAATTTGCGACGGGCCTAACGGATGAGGGCAGGGAAGAGTTTGTTAATTTCGAACTAGGTCGCACTCCATTCCTGTGATTTTTTGAGAGAAATCCTAAGTGGGTTAGGCGGTTTACTACCTGTGAACCGAGGCTGAGCGAACTTGTAAATCTTTATAAAATGCTAGGCTTTGAAGTGCGTCTTGAGCCAGCGGCACCTCCTACTTATGCCATGAGTGAAGTATGTAAAAAGTGTCTAGGAGACGAATATTTTAAGTACAAGACGATTTATACAAGGCGGAAAAAGCATCCTAAAAAACCTAGAAATCATTAAGCGCCTCTAAATTCAATTGTGAGATTTATGCACCTCAGAGGAACGTTACACGTCTATATACTTCTCATACGCCTGATTTCTGTACAAAGTTTCGCCGTGAACGCTAGTCACATTGAAAGCACAAAACGGAATTAAACGATTATCGGGCGTAACTACGTGAACGCAGCACTTTTTTAACCGTCTCGTTTCAATGTTCCACACGTCCTGAAAGGGCATCCCAGATATTGATAAATAATATCGTTGTAAGCACTCGGCAAGTTCATCAAAGTTACCCGTATAAAAATTGCACGTACATATCTTGGAAGATGGCTCATCGATGGATTTCCAATATTCCTTAATGATCTCTCGTGCATGCTTTGGACCCGGATGCTTATCTCTATGATCTTTGATTTCCAGCATTCTTTTCTCCGATGGAAAATATGTGACGGGTAGCAATCTGTCCTCCTCAGTTAGTATGGAAACATTAGTGAAAGAGCAATGAGACTCGCACCCTATGCCCAGTCTCACGGGCACAAAGTTATCCGCGTGAACTTCTCCACATGTTTGCCCTTCAATAGCGCTGAGCACATCAGGAGTCGTCACTCTTTTAGTATTGTTTGGTTGGTGCGGGTACCTGCCGAAGTAGCTGATCGGTTGAAAGTGTATACCCCTAACGGTTGGTATCCACCTCTTCGCAAACCGTATAATATCTCCTATCTGGTGGTAGTTGATGTCTCTTGCTATGGTTGGGACGAGGACAACCCCAATTCCCGCTTCGGCACAATTCTTTATCGCCTTGACTTTAAGGCCCATAAGGCTGGTTCCACGAAGTTTTAAATATACATCGTCAGTGACCCCATCAAATTGAAAATACATCGCATCGACGCCGCTCTCCTTTAAATGACACAGATACTCCTTATCATTAGCTATCCTAATGCCGTTCGTATCAATCATGATATGTTCTATCCCTAACTCCTTTCCTAAAGTGACTATTTCTGGGAGGTCATCACGGATGGTTGGCTCTCCCCCACTGATTTGAACGGTTGGAACAGTGATTTTACTCTCGTAGCGTAGCACGGTTTTGAACATGTTCTCGATGGTGTCGATGTCGGCATCATAAACATATCTTTCATTAGAGCTTGCGAAGCAGACCGGACAATCGAGATTGCACCTGTTAGTAATTTCCATAACAACGATGCATGCCTTTCGCAAATGTTGTGGGCACAACCCGCAGTCAAAGGGGCAACCCCTGCTTACCTCGGTAACGCTTTCTTCTCCTTCAAAACGCTCAGGCTCCCAATCATTGAGTTTGTCCCATAGAATCCAAGACTTAATCCCCTTCCACACTATGACTTTGAAGGAACCGTGTATTGGACAAGATTTCTCCATGTACGCATTATCGTCATTTTCACCAGTGATCCTAGCTGGTATCCTACGCAAACAAACTGGACACAAACTTTCGGTATTTCTCAGGAGCATAATTTGACCCCAACGCTAACATACCATTAGCTTTCTCTCATTATGTTACGGCTTGTTAGCTACCATTAATGCGTAACCTAACATGTCTTCATTAAAGAGCTTTCTCAAGACCAGCCGATCTGTAACGCTCACGGTAGAAGCCCCTGTCAAAGAATCGCTTAATAATAGTTTAAGCCCTAGCGCAATTAGTTTTTCCGAGTGATCTTCGGCATGAACGTCTACAAAGCCTGCTCGTTCAAGTAATTCATAGAACTTCTCTAACGTTTCCGCCCCTGCGATGCATAGAGCGAACGTCAGCTTTCTCCTTAATTCTGCCGGCACGTCCCTTTTGAGCACTATGTTAGTCGCTACAAATCTCCCTCCACTTTTTAACACACGATATATTTCGCGGAGGACTTTTCTCTTATCCGGGAAAAGGCTAAGTGCGGATTCGCATATTACAACATCGAAGAAGGAGTTAATGCAGGGTATTAATTCAGCGTCTCCGATCGCGAATTCCGTTCTCTCAAGAAAAGACTCCTTTACTACGTTGCCTTTAGCTATCTGAATCAACTTGGCTGAGAGATCCATACCAATAACGTCGCATTCAAAACTTTCAGCTATAAACCTAACCGAGGTTCCTTTACCACATGCGATCTCAAGAACCTTGCAGTCCTTACTTATTTTTGCAAGCTCTGCCACCCTAGCTGTTAAATCAAGCCCGCCTGGATGTAAACTGTCACCGATAGCATCTCTAATAACCTCCCCATAGATCTTAGTTGAAAATTTCTTTAACTCCCTAGACAAAGTCCCACCTTACGTTAATAAGTACACATCGATTTACATATTTTTATTGGAAAGGAAAGACCGGGGAAGCTAACATAAAAGACGAAATACTAGAATTTTCGGAGCAACACTATCACTCTGGTTATTTACGTTTTCAGAAAAGCTTCACCCCTTCCATTTCAGAGACATGTTTAAAACCAGTTTCTATTAACTCGCTTGCTTCTTTCACCGTTTTGGCGACCCTGCATGTGAATTGATCGGAGCTTTCTTTAGAAACCGCTTCCGCGTTGGCTGGATGTATAATAGCACGCTTTTAATGTTCTTGTGACCTGGGGAGTTAGGGGGTTCATTACGTAAAAGACGTCCTAGAAGCCGCTAGCCCCCTTCCATCCAACCACCCGTTTCGAGAGCAAGCCATAGGATCCATCTGGATAATGCATGCGCACGCTCAGTGTGCGTGTTTCATTCCATGCAGTAGATACATCTTTAGGCATTTGAGGTAGTATTTAGTGGTAAGTGACAGGTCCTCGAAGTTGCTGAGTTGTGATAGAATCCATCTTGGGTTAAAGTAAAGTGACCTATAGGCCTTTTTCCTAGCCTTCTCGATCTCTTCTGTGGTCATCTCCTCCGTTCTCATGATGGAAATTTGGTGTTGTAGCTGGGTGTAGTCTAGGTCTTCATCGATCCAGCCCTTAGATCGGGCCAAGTCATATAGTGGGGTGCCAGGGTAAGGCACAGCAACGTTGAATTGGGCCATAGAAGGTAAAGCCTTCTTTACAAAGTCCACAGTTTCCTTAAAGGTTTCCCAATTCTCCCCGGGTAGACCAACTATGAAAGCTAGGTGTACGCCTATCCCTGCCTCCTTCACCATTTTAACGGCCTGCATGGCTTGTTCAACCGTTATCCCCTTCTTAGCATAGTCTAGTATCTTTTGGCTACCGGATTCGATCCCGAATGATATGTTTCTACATCCAGCCCTCCTCATAAGCTCGAGCAACTCTTTATCAATTAGGTCCACCCTAGTGGAGGTATACCACCTTAGATCGATCTTGTTCTCTATGAAGGCTTTGCATAGATCCACGGTCCTCTGTCTATCCATGGTGAACAGTTCATCCATGAAGAATACGCATCTAAGACCGTGTTCATTTTCAAGGTAAGTTATTTCCTTCATTATGCTCTCTACGGATCGTTTTCTCCACTTGGTCTGTCTCACCACACAGAAGATACAACTGTACGGGCAACCCATAGAGTGTACATGATGGTGAACGGTGAGTGTCTGCTATGCTTTGGGCTGATGTAGTATTTACTGAGGGGCGGTAGAAGGTCGTAGGCGGGTATGGGTAGTTCATCATAGGGGTGGTAGGTAGTGCGTGGGCCCGTTGAAACTGCATCTCCCATTCTTCTGAAAACTATGCCCTTGACTGTATCTAAGGGCAACCCCTGATTTATCGCCTCCACCAGGCTAAGGAATGTGGTCTCATAGGTCCCATATTCGCCAATTAGATAAATGTCTAGGTCCTTGTTATCCCTGATGATTTTCTCGGCAAACCTCTTTAGGGTCCAACATATACCGATGGTCATAGCATTAGGGTAAAGCGATTTTGTGATCCTCGCTGTTTCCATGTCGGCCTCAATGGTTGTTGGAGTAAATCTGAAGGCAACTATGTCAGGCTTACTCTCTCCTATTCTTTCTTGGGCCTCAGAGTATGATAGGTTTTCACAGTTGGCGTCGATCACCTGGACCTCTTCACCCTTTTCCCTTAGAACGGCGGCTATCTGTATAAGGGAATAGGGTGGGTTAACCAGATACCTGTTTACTATTTCGCATCTATCCTCCCTGATGACTGGTAGCCCATCATATCGTGGTGGGTTGACGAATAGAATTTTCATCCATTGCCTCCTTCACTGGTATAGTTTAAAGCGATCTATTTGAGCATTATTAGATTGGTGATTTGACGCCTGAGAGCAGTTGCGTAGGCAAAATTGCTCTAGTCGGGTTGAAAACGTCATTTAAGAAAGAAGTACAATGTGTTGCGGAGTGAGTGAATCGACCGAGAATCCTTTCACCTTGTTATTTCTGTCGAAGATTACTGTTGGCGCTGCTGTATAGCTGGTGCAACGCTTCTGACAGCGGTTTCGCTTCGTCTATCCTCTCAGCGAGGTATCTTGCCTCCCTCAGGAGGTGGGCCCAGCACCGTTGGATGCGGCTGGTGAAGCTTGGATACGACTTCCATCCGTCGCAGACAATGACACCGTTGAAGGTCTTTCCCAAAACCTCTTTCAGAACCCTCTTTCCTCTGCTCTTCCTGATTGCGATAAGGGTCTCGTTTCTGGTTGTGAATGCCCAGATCCAGTGCTGTCTGCCGTCAACCTTCAATCCAGTCTCATCCGTGTAGACCACATCAGCGGTTCGTATTCTCTGAAGGATTCTCTCGTACTCCGGCCTCAACCGGTTCAAAGAGAAATCCCATTAAGAGGGAATTGAAAGGAACCACGGTTGCGATTTGCGTGACTTTTGAAAGTGCAGTGGTTCAAAGAGAA
>DAOUTL010000187.1 GCA_030626685.1 Candidatus Bathyarchaeota archaeon
TGTGCGGTCAAGGGTTCCGGGCATTGTGAGCTTCTCGGAAGTGGAAAAATACATCGTCAGAAAACCAATAATTGAAGAGTTAAGCGAAAACGACATAGTGGAAGTGACGGGTGGACCCTTTAAGGGTATGCGTGCGAAAATAACCCGGATTGATAAGGCTAAGGAAGAAGTCACGCTAGAGTTGTTAGAGGCAACTTTCACTCTGCCGATAACTGTTCACTCCGACTACGTCAAGTTGGTGGAAAAAGCGAAAACCGAAAGTGGCGAGATGTAAATGGCTGAGAAAAAAGTTGTAGAATTACTCGTAAGTGGGGGACAAGCAACAGCTGGACCACCATTAGGCCCAGCTTTGGGTCCATTAGGCGTAAACGTCCTGGCAATTGTGAACAAAATAAACGAACTTACAAAAGATTATTCCGGAATGAAGGTTCCCGTAAAAGTCACGGTTGACCCCGAAACCAAGGAGTTCGAAGTCAGCGTTGGAACACCAACAACATCAGCTTTAATCGTCAGCGAACTAAAAATTAGGAAGGGCTCAGGAACACCCAGCACGGAAAAGGTTGGAAACCTCACAATGAAACAAGTCATGAGCATAGCCAAACTTAAGCGTCCAGAACTTCTAGCAAAAACCCTGAAGGCAGCCGCCAAAGAGGTCTTGGGAAGCTGCGTTAGCATGGGAGTCACAGTTGAAGACAAAGATCCACGCGAAGTGCAACGGGAAATCGACGAAGGCAAGTACGACCAAATATTTAGTAAGAGCGAAGAATGAGAAGAGAATATTTTTATAACAGCGTCCCATTCCCTCATTGGCACGAGGTATTTAAAATGCCCTTAGACAAAAAGACGATACTAACTGCAGTTAAGGAAGCAAAGGAAAAATCAAAAAAGAGGGGCTTCACTCAATCAATAGAACTCGTTCTAAGCCTGCGAGACATTGACATGAAATCACCCGAAGGCAGAATTCAAGAACGTATAGAACTGCCGTATTCTCCACCGGAAAAACCAAACAAAATATGTGTTATTGCCTCCGGAGAACTAGCCCTAAAAGCAAGAAGGGCGAAGGCAGACCTTGTCATTGAAAGAGCTGGGCTTGAAGGGTTGGCGGGTAAAAAGCAGGAGCTGCGGAAAATAGCTAATGAATATGACTTTTTCATAGCTGAGGCTCCCTTAATGCCATTGGTAGGCAAAATCTTTGGTCCCTTTTTGGGTCCGAGGGGAAAAATGCCAGTGCCAGTTCCGCCAACAGCGGACATAGCAAGTTTGATAGAGAAGCATCGTAAAACAATCATTGTGAGGATGCGTAACCAGCCAGTTCTGCAGTGTCGTGTCGGAACCGAAAGCATGAAGGAAGAGGAAATAGCTGAAAACGTTCAGGCGGTTTTGAGGACCGTGGAAGGAAAACTTAAAAGAGGAATGAAAAACATCAAGTTCGCCTACATAAAAACATCCATGGGCACGCCTGTACGAGTTAAACCGTGAGAGAGGAAAACAGATGCCGTCTCAGCAAGTTTTGCAGGAAAAAATCAGCGAAGTTGAAGAGATAACACAGTTGATAAAACAATGTAAAATGATTGGAATGGCCAGCCTACAGAAGGTTAGGGCAGCGCAACTGCAAGAGTTCAAGAAAAACCTGGCAAAAAAAGTGTACATGCGGGTTATAAAAAACACTCTGATGAAAAGGGCTATTGAAAACTGCAAAGAAAAACCTGAATTGAAAAGGCTTGTGGAACACTTGGCAGGATCGAACGTTTATCTCTTCGCAGATTTGAACCCGTTTAAACTGGCGTTACTTTTGGAGAGGGGCAAGGTTAAAATAACAGCTAAGGCTGGCGACATAGCAGCCTTCGATGTCGTAGTCCCAGCGGGAAACACTGGACAGCCGCCCGGTCCAATAATTAGTCAGTTGAACGCTGTTGGTTTGCCTACAAGAATTGAGGCTGGAAGCGTCTGGATAACCAAAGATACGCTAGTCGTTAGGAAAGGCGAAGTAATCTCGGAAAGGCTTGCGAGCGTCCTATCAAAGCTTGGAATAAAACCAGTTGAAGCCGGACTTATGATGAAAGTTGCATATGACGACGGATTAATAATAACCCAAGAACAGCTTCGAATAGACATAAATGAAATCAAACAAAGCATTGAAGATGCCCATGCGAATGCCTTTGCATTGTCATTAAGCATAGCCTATCCAACACTAGAGAACATAGAAATGCTTGTGCAAATCGCACACCAAGAAGCTTATGCACTGGCAATAAATGCAGCCGTACCCACCAAAGAAACAATAACAGACTTAATTAGAAAGGCACATTTTGAAATGTTAACTTTAAGTAGTAGATTGCCTACTTTAGAGGAA
>DAOUTL010000144.1 GCA_030626685.1 Candidatus Bathyarchaeota archaeon
GCTATTGTCATTGTTGCCCGGTATAGCTTTTCGGCATTAAACATTTCTTCACTCATGGCACTCACCTCCAAAGCGATCTGCGATGTAGCAGGAGTGAGAGCAATACTTTCTGTGGGAATTTCCGTAGGCCGTGAATGTTTTATTGCAATGAATACAGCGGTAGAAATAAATAGCCTTTTTGTTTACCATCTCCGGGTGAGCATTCCACCAGGTTTGCCTACATTCGTTACTGCAAAACAACAAGGTCTTTTGATTTGGTTTTTGTAACAGTTCTTTGCCGCATTGCTTACAGTAGGTCTTTCCATCGGTAGAAGAGGAAGGAATACCTGCCATCACACCTGCGAGGTTGTTCTTTCTGCAATAGGATTTGACCGTATCCACGGAAAGGCAAAGCGCCTGGGCAATTTTCTTATAGCCGTATCCGGCAAGGCGCAGTTCCTTTATCTGCATTCTTTGTGTATCTGTCATTTCGGCTCCTCCAATCCGAAGGAAATCCGTCCTTAGCAAATAAGGCCATTTTAAGTTTCCTTCTACTTAAAGCCGAAAAATTTAACCCCCTAAATAGAAAATAGCCCACCGAGCAGAGAAGCCGGCTCGATGGGCATGATAGTTTTCTTAAAGCTTTTATTCTGTTTTAATGAAGGCATCTTTGAAGCCTGCTGCCTTTACCCTTTCAAGCATGGCATCTGCGTTCGCTTTAACCGAATATGCACCGACTTGGACGCGATACAGATTCTTAGAATCGGGCGGGACAGGTGTTGGAGGTTCTGGCGTTTCACTTTCCGTGAGCAGCATTTTGACCTCTGCCCGGAAAGTGTCCATTGATTTTCCATGCTTGGGGAACCAGTGCATCACATCAGCATGATTGCTGGCGATGCCTTGTTTATAGCCTTCGCTATGACAGAGGATGTTCTTTTCAGTTAAGCTATAGAGTTTACAAAGATATACACAAAGTTCAACGGCCTCCAGATACACCTTGTTGAAATAGGGGCTATCCGAAAGGCCGTCCTCGCAGTAGAGTAGGAAAGCGCCGCCTTATTGTATTTCTACAACAGGTTTGCGCAGACCCCTCCCCGAACCGTGCTTACACCTCTCGATGTACACGGCTCTCCATTGTTACTCAATTATTCAAAACTCAATTTCTGTGGATTTCTTTGTGACAATCACGACAGACCACCATAGTTTTTCGGTTTCGCGCTATTAGGTATTTCTCCCATGGAGCTTTTCCCTTCAAGTCTTTGAGCCTTTTAACATGGTGTATTTCATAGTGTGTCGCTTCGGTTGTTCCACACAACTTACAAACTCTTGCTTTTAATCCATCTTCAAAAGGGTTACGTTTATGACTATAGATAACTGCGTCATTACGTATTTTGTCGCTAAATGAACTTTGCCCTTTACAATCAGAATATTTTGCGAAATAGAGCCGTTTTTCACCTTTAGCCGTCTTATACGGCACACACCATTTCCCTTGCCCATCTTGATGCGAGCGGATAATTTGGGCAATGCTGCTTTTACGCTTTGCTGCAAGTGTTTTTAGGCAACTATACTCCATAAGGTAAGCAAAGTAATTTAAGTTGTTAAAATTACTTGCCATTCTGTAGTAGTTGCAGATTCCTCGCAATTCTGCGTTGTAGGTTGAAACAATCTCATATTCCGTGATTTGTAGCAAACTTGGTCGGTGGACAAAGCGATACTTACCGTTAATTTGTTTCACTATACCTTTATCTAACAGAAAACGTTCAATTTTATCTTTGAATGGAACCGTGAGTTCCACTTTGTTGTTAAGCGTTCTTTTGGTATACCCATTTCCACCTTGTTTGATTTGACTATTGCGCCTTACACAAACATCATAGCCTAGAAATCTTGCTTTGTTATGGCTGTGAGTAATAAGTGTTTTTTCGTCACTGAGTTCCATTTTCAGCGTATTGCCTATAAATGATTTCAGTTCCGACTTTATCCATTCACAGTCAGATTTACTTCCGATAACCCCTATAAGAAAATCATCTGCATAACGCACATATTTAATTTTCTTATCCTCTTGTAATTTACTAGGGGTAGAAAGCTGTTGCGCTCTAGTTTGTCGTAATTCAGCAAGTAGTGCCGGCTTTTGGTGTTCGTCCGCGTTTTCTAATTTTTTTCTCAAGCGGACTGCTTTACTTCGTAGCCTTGAATATTCCGGTGTTCTCTTGCCTCGGGGTAAGGGCTTGTCAAATTTAGCTCTTAGCTGTTCAACAAACATGTCCAACTCGTGCAAGTATATATTGGCTAGTACAGGTGAAATTATACCACCTTGGGGCGTTCCACTGTATGTACTGTGGTATCGCCAATCTTCCATATATCCTGCCTTTAAGAATTTACGAATAAGTTGGATGAAACGCGCGTCCTTGATTTTCTTTCCTATCAATTCAGCGAGCACATTATGATTAATATTATCAAAACAGCCTTTGATATCACCTTCGACAAACCACTTCACTCCATTGAATCCTTTTGATACCATACCTAGAGCGGTATGACAGCTTCGACTAGGTCTAAAACCATGGGAAGTATCACAGAATGTAGGTTCATAAATAGCTTCTAGAATCATTCTGATAACTTCCTGAACCAGTTTGTCAATGAATGTCGGAAGTCCTAGAGGACGCAATTTATTACTTTGCTTTTTTGCTATATACGTCCTGCGTACAGGTTTAGGAGTATAGGTTCCGTCTGTTAGACTTTGGATAATAAGCTTTATCTTTTCCTCGCTGAAGCCATCTGCCGTGTCATTATCGACACCGGGTGTTGCCGCGCCACTATTGGCATACAGATTTTTGTAAGCAAGAAAATAGATGTCTGGTCTTTGCAGGTAACGGTAAACCCGCGTGAAAATTTCATTCTTGTTGCGATTTGAGTTTTGATTCATTCTCTCCAAAATCTCAATTGTTGGTTTCATTGAGGTATTCCTCCCTAATCAATATAAATTTTGGTGCGTAACAACTGCTTCCCTTCGCCATGTAAGGGTCATTACCCCTCGCGGACTACTATGGAAGCTCCGTACCCATGCAGAATATTCAAGCTCTTTAGCTATAGCCGTTTCCGGCGTTTCTGTTTAGGGTATCCCCAGTTAACAATGCCAATAGGTATGTGGATTTTCGGATACGTTTTCGTTTCTTTACCATTGGTTCTCCAACAGGTCATGTGAATTAAATGATAACCAATTGCGCGAAATTTGTACGCAATTACATTCACATCAGGGGTTACAGGCAAATTTCCCCTGTCCGGGCGTTAACAGAAACTCGAAACTTACGTTCAACAAACCCAGTTTTATCCTCATATCCACTTGTCATTGCGGTTCAGTCGCACCTGATTGCCTTTAGATGACTTACCGCTTTCCTGCCATGCTATGTTCCCGTGTCAGCTTTCGCCTTTCGGTTGGACAGGTTGACTATAGCGTTATCTTGCTATGCGGTACCTTAAACCGCTGTTGACATTGCCCTATCTGGGCGCACAATCTCGAAGCCTATATGGGTATTGTTGACCGAGCCTTTAGCACCGGAGCCGCCATGCCAGCCACGATGGTTCCACGGCAGAGTCTGATAAGTAGCGATTGTTCCGTCTGCCAGCTTGCCGATGAATGCATGAACACAAACCTGACGGCCGCCGGGCTTATCTTGATTCCAGTGGTTATTGTATTGATTCTTTCCGAGCAAAC
>DAOUTL010000180.1 GCA_030626685.1 Candidatus Bathyarchaeota archaeon
ATCGAAGACGCTCAACTTGTAAGCGACCACGTCCGAATCCAAGCAGACCCAGAAAAACTAGTCTTCCATGCAGCAGGCGACCTTATGGGTGCAACAATAGAAATTCCAAAGGGAAGCGACGCCCTCCTAGACCTGGAAGCCCGAGAACCTTCCAAGGCAACTTTCAGCCTAAGCTACCTCTCAGAAATCATAAAAGCAGCATCCGCAACATCCGACATAGCAACATTGGAATTTTCCACAGACATGCCCATAAAACTAGACTTCCAACAAACAACAGAGGGAAAACTAACGTTCTACCTTGCACCAAGAATCGAAACAGAATAACTGTGAAAACAAAATGCAACTCGCAACAACAAAATTCACAAAAAACGACCTAGCAAAATACCCTTTTCTTAAAGAAACAACAGAATACGTGAAGAAACTGGATTTAAAAATTGAAGATTTGGCAAATCCGGAATTCGCAAAAATTCTTGAACGCGCTGAAGAAAGAGTTGAAGAAGCAATATTATATGCCTTGGTCAGCAGAAAACTGCGCAATGAAGAAATTGAAACCCTATCCTTTCCAACCGCAACAATGCTAGCGGTCGCAACAGAAAACTCCTTCATCAAAAAAAGATACGCTCTAGCAGAAGCAAAACAAGCCTACAACGACATGAAACTTGAACCTAAAGAAAAAATTTTGGTAATCGCACAAAATTTTAAGTGGAAACTTACGGTAAACAACGATGCTGAAATACCCTATAAATTCAAACTTCAGTTCACAGATTACCTCAGAAACACGACGCATTTACGGGAGAAAAAATGGAAACTTGTTAACCGTCTCCTATCAAAAGGAAATGTTTACTTAACAAGAAACGAAGCTGCAAGACTGCTAAGCGAAGAGGTCCGCAAACACGTTGAAAAACGACTAGAAGTAAAAGAGCTACCGAAATTCCCACAAAAGATAATGGAGACAGCTGAAAAAATAAAGAAACTGTCAGTGGAAAAAATCGGCAAGACCGAAATGGAAGGTTTCCCAAAAACCATAGTGCAAACAGCCTTCCCACCATGCATAAACGCCCTTTATCAAGCAGTCTCATCTGGACACCATCTATCGCACATAGGCAGATTCGCATTAACCTCATTTCTCATAAACATAGGAATGCCTCCGGAAAACGTAATCGAACTATTCAAAAGCTTCTCCGACTACAGTGAAAGGATGACTCGCTACCAAGTTGAACACATCGCAGGGGAAAGAGGCTCAAGAACACGATACATCCCGCCAAAATGTGACACATTACAAACCCACGGAGTCTGCACAAATCCCGACGAATTATGCCAAAAAGTACATCATCCATTAGCCTACTATCGGAGAAAAGTGTAGACAAATTAATCAAGTCGTTAAAAGACTTGTAAAAAAGAAGTTTTAAGGTTTTATCTAGCAAGTGTTAGGTTAACTCAAATCGCTTACGCAAAAATGAGAAGACAGCATAGTGAACCCTGCTTTTTGTCAAGAGGTTCTCTTATCTTTGTTTGAAGGCGAAACATTTTTTATCTTTGCTATGACTAAGAGCTATGTGAAGTTGAAATCGGTTACTTTTATACAACGAATGTTTCGCGAATATTATATGCGAGATTATTCTTTAAATAACTCTGTTTTTCTGTTCGATAAACGCGAGTTTGGTTTCCTCTTGTTTGAAGGCTGGATGCTTCGTCATAAGAGCTTTAAACGCGGCGATGAGTTAAAGGATTTTTTGCAGAACTCTGTTCCGTCTGACGTTTACTGTTCATGCGCTTATTATGAAGATCCTGAAGCTGAAATGGAGAGGAAGGGATGGTTGGGTGCAGACTTAATTTTTGATATTGACGCTGACCACATTCCCACGCCTTGCAATAAGGTTCATGATGAGTGGGTTTGCGGTAGTTGTGGTTTTGCTGGAAAGGGAATTACACCTGAGCGTTGTCCAGTTTGTGGCGGGGAAAAGATCGAGGTAAACACGTGGCCTTGCGAAGTTTGCTTGAATTCTGCGAAGACAGAGACCGTGAAACTCTTGGATATGTTAATGCGCGAGTTTGGTTTTTCTGAAGACGAAGTACATGTGTTTTTTTCTGGGCATCGGGGTTATCATGTTCACGTTGAAAACGAAGCCATCAGAACACTTGACGCTGTTGCGCGTAAAGAAATTGTTGATTATGTCTATGGTTTAGGTTTGAATACTATTTTTCACGGCTTAGGTGGGAAAGGTCGGGGTATAGCGCATGTTTTGAAGGGTCCAAGCCTGGATGATCCTGGTTGGCGTGGACGAGTTGTTAGGGGAATGCGCGATTTTATTTTCAATGCGGGGGAGGAAGATTTCAAGCATATAGGGTTAAAAAAGAACGTTATCAGGGCTATAATAACGAACAAGGATGTAATTTTGAAGAGCTGGAACGATGTAGGACCTTGGAGCGCCGTTAGAGGCGTGGGTTTTGAAACTTGGAGGAGAATAGCTGAGTTTTGCGCAAAATCGCAGTCCGCCAAAGTAGACACGGTTGTCACAACGGATATTCATCGTTTGATTAGGCTGGTCGGCACCCTGCATGGTAAGA
>DAOUTL010000076.1 GCA_030626685.1 Candidatus Bathyarchaeota archaeon
GTTCATGAAAAGAGCGGATTATATGCTTGGGCAACCACAAGAACCTCGCTGATTGATAGGATAAAGAAAAGGCATGAAAAAGAACAGAAAGAAACAGGTGGACTAACAGCTGAGAAAATCCGAGAACTATTAGAAGGCGAAACAAGGCTTGTTTGCATTTCAATATCAGACCCCTTCATAATAAAAGACCTCGTCATAACATTAACGCAAGATCTGCTTGTCCGCAGAAAACGCAAATTCCAAGTTAAGCCCTACACTCTTCTAGTTTTCGACGAAGCACAAGAGTTTATACCAACCCTAAGCGGCTCATCAGGCATAGATGCCAAATGTTCTAGGTATGTTGAAACTTTGCTTAGGCAAGGAAGAAAGTACGGTTTAGGAGCGTGCATAGCTACGCAGCGCATTGCCTACTTAAACACCAACGCCTTACAACAGCTTCACACATACTTTGTGGGCACTTTGCCACGTCCATATGACCGCGCATTAATCAGCGACACATTCATGATAGACAAGGGCATACTAGAAAAAACTTTAGAGTTCGCGCCAGGCGAGTGGCTTCTTTCAAGCTACATAGCTACAGGCATTGAAAACGTGCCAATATTCATAAAAGCTGACAACGCGGAAAATGAAATAGAAAAATACCTAGAAAATAATAGTTAAAAGTGGAAAATTTAGGCGGTTTGTGCCATTTCGCATTTTTTGAGTAATCGTTGCCATCTTTTATCTGTTATTCGTTGGATTTCGTCGATTACTTTTTCAAATTTCGGTGTGAACAAGTGTCTGAAGCGCCCTTGCATTTGCAGGTATTCCCTCACTGGCTTTTTCTTTTGTGGGTTTAAGGCTATGGCTTGGCTTGGTTCAGTCAGTTGATATTCACCGTCTATTGCTTCCCACAGTGGAAAAATGCAGTTTTCCACTACTAAACGTGAGATTTCAATGGTTTTGTCTGTGTCGTACCGCCATCCCCTTGGGCACGGCGCAATCACATGCAAGAATGCTGGTCCATCCACTTCTATGCCTTTTCTAGCCTTCGTTATCAAATCTTTCCAATAGTATGGTGAGGCTGTTGCCACGTAAGGCATGCCATGCGCAACCATAATGTCTGCGATTGGTTTTTTGTACTCTGGTTTTCCTGGTATTACCGAGCCTGCAGGTGAGGTGGTTGTTGCTGCTCCATGCGGTGTTCCTCCGCTTCTTTGGATGCCTGTGTTCATGTAAGCCTCATTATCATATAACACGTATAGGAAATCGTGTCCACGTTCTACTGCTCCTGACAAAGCTTGTATTCCAATGTCGAAGGTGCCGCCGTCTCCAGCGAAGGCGATAACGTCTACATGTTCGTCTTTTATGCGACCTTTTCTCCGTAGCACTTTCAGTGCGGCTTCGATTCCTGAAGCGTTTGCAGCAACGTTTTCGAAAGCAGTGTGTATCCATGGAACCTTCCATGCAGTGTAAGGATAAATTGTCGAAACTACTTCCATACACCCTGTTGCATGAGTTATTATTGTTGGTCCTCTTACTGCTTTTAGAACAAGCCTAAGAGCTGTGGCTGGTCCGCACCCTGCGCAAGCTCTGTGTCCAGACATTAAAATTTCGGGTTTTTCAACTATATCCTTTGCCGTGAATTCATATTCAGATGTCATTTTCATTTTCCTCCTTTCACTCCCTTAATCCAATAAACTTTACTGGTTTTTCAACTCGTCTGGTTTGCAGTATTTTTTGTAGGTCTTGGTAAATTTTGTGTATCAGGTTTCTGGGAGTGTCTCTTCCGCCGAGTCCATATATGTAGTTTACCACGTATGGATGTATATGTGCGTCGTATAGAATGTGGCGGATTTCGTGGAAGACTGCTCCGCCGTATCCTCCGAAGCTGAGGCTTCTGTCCATAACTGCTACTGCTTTCACGTTTTCTAAAGCTTTGATTATTTCTTCAACTGGCAACGGTCTGAAAGTGCGAATTCTAAGTAAACCAGCTTTAACTCCTTCTGCCCTCAGCTCATCAACAACGGTTTTTACAGTTCCAGCAGTGGAGCCTAAGCACACTGCCGCTATTTCAGCGTCTTCCAGATTATACCGCTCAATTAACCCGTTTCCGTAGCGTCTTCCGCTTGTCTGCGCATACTCATCATGTACTTGCTGGATAACTTTCGGAGCTTTCTGCATTGCCTCTTCCTGTTGACGTTTATGTTCAAAATAGTAGTCGTAGAGGTCTAACGGACCCATCGAAAGTGGATTTTCTGGGTCAAGCTTAAACGGCACCGTTTTTCCTTCATGACCCTTTATAAATGGAAATTGACGTGTTCCAACAAATTTTCTTACAACATCGTCAGGCAGCACTTGCACGTTTTCTAATGTGTGGCTTAAAGAGAAGCCGTCTAATCCCACCATAACTGGCAATGAAATTTCAGGGTTTTCAGCGATTCTAAAAGCTTGAATTATCGAATCGTAGACTTCCTGTGAATTTTCTGCGTACAACTGTATCCAACTACAGTCGCGTTCGACCATGCTGTCGGAATGGTCGCAGTGAATGTTTATTGGCGCGGATAAAGCTCTGTTGACAACAGCCATGACAACTGGCGCACGGCATCCCGAAGTTACGTAGAGGATTTCATGCATCAAGGCTAAGCCTGCTGACGCTGTGGCTGTGAAGACTCTTGCACCCGTGGCTGAAGCCGTTAAACACGCTGACAATGCACTGTGTTCAGATTCAACACATATGAATTCTGTGTCAACCTCCCCGTTCGCCACGTATTCGCTGAATCTTTCAACGATTATCGTCTGCGGAGTTATCGGGTAAGCTGAAACAACATCAACATCTGATTGTTTAACAGCGTATGCTACTGCTTCATCTCCGTTTAAGGCTAAAACTTTCTGTTTGGCAACCTCCATCCTTTATCCCTCCGTCCCCATGATTATTGTTTTACACGGACACTCGTTTGCACATATTCCACAGCCCTTGCAAAAGTCATAGTCACACTCAGGTTTCTCGTCATTCAATTTCACTGCGGAGTCTGGACAGAAAATCGAGCAAAGTCCGCACGCCCTGCAGTAACCGCAACTGAAGCATCTTTCAGCTTCTCTTTCAACGTCTTCCAGGCTTATGCCCAAAACCTCTTCGGCATCAAACGTCTTCAGTCTATCTTGTGGAGAAAGCTCAGCAGTTTTCACTCTTTCTGCTGGTTCGTAAAATGCAAGGTTCATTTCTTCAAATCTTACAGGTTCTTCTAGGGGCGTTTCAGGCTTAACCTCCTCTCCTCTTAGATAATGGTTTATGCTTTCAGCTGCTTTCCTTCCAGCGGTTATGGCTTCGATGACTGTTGCTGGTCCTGATGTTAAGTCTCCACCAGCGAATACGTTTTCGCCAACCACAAATGTTGCTGGGTCTGCTTTTATCCAGCCTTTCTCGTTAAGAAACTCCTTACGAATCCATGTTGTGTCAGGTCTCTCACCAATCGCCTTTATCACTGCATCAAACTCTAGTGTGAATTCTGAGCCCTCTATTGGTATGGGTCTTCTTCTACCTGTTGCGTCGGGTTCTCCAAGTCTCATTTTTATGCATTTTAACACTGTTTTTTCGTTCTTTTTGGACGCTTCTACCGGCTGAGTTAGAAAACTGAATTTTACGCCGTCTTCTTTCGCTTTCTCTATTTCCTCGCTTACCGCGGGCATCTCCTTTTCGGTTCTTCTGTAAAGAATTGTTGGACCTGCCCCTAGTCTCTTTAGGGTTCTAGCCACATCAACGGCAGCATTTCCTCCACCTATCACTGCAACCCCTTCTCCCGGAGCTTCCCTTAACCCTTCGTTTACCTTTTTTAGGAAATCCAAACCGGACATTAGCAGTTCTTCACGTGGTATTCCAATGTCCCTCTCTTTTGATGCGCCTGTGGCTAAGAACACTGCATCAAATTCTTTTCGAGCATCATCAAACGTTACGTTAACGCCAACAGTAACATTTGTTTTGATTTCAACACCGATTTTTGTGAGTAATGCGATTTCTTTTTCGACAATTTGTTTTGGGAGTCTGTATGGTGGTATCCCGTATGTGAGCATGCCTCCTGGTTTCTCTTCACTTTCAAATATGACTACTTTGTAGCCCATTTTTCTTAAGTAGTAGGCTGCTGAAAGCCCGGCTGGTCCTGAACCTATTATTGCAACTTTTTTCCCGTTTTCTGGTGCAAGAAAGCGTGTTAGAATTTCACTTTTTTTCTCTATGATGTAGTCGCCTATGAAGCGTTCTATGGCTCTTATGGATATCGCTTTATCATATTGCCCACGGTTGCAGTTTTGCTCGCAAAAGTGGGGACAAACTCTACCAGTAATTGATGGGAAAGGATTAGTTTCCAAAAGTATTTCTGCTGCTTCGTCAAGTTTTCCATCTCTAATTTTCTGTAGGTATTGAGCGATGTGAATCCAAGCTGGACAATTATACGTGCATTGTGATACGAGTTCAACCCAATCTGGTTTGCTGCTCCTCCAATCTCCAGTTAAATATTCAGTGCTTGGTTTCCAGCATACGCCAGCAATTGGAATTTCTTTCCAACCTTTCTCTTGAACTGTCACTCAGATTTTACCTCCTTGTAGACTTCTTTTACCACGGCGACATTTTTCTCAGCTATATTCTGTCGGAAACGTTCTCTAACAACTTTTTCAATGCTCTCCAAACTGACTATTCCGGTTACACGTGCGACTGCTCCTAACATGGCTGTGTTTGTTATAGGTCTCCCCAAGATCCTAACAGCTATCTCTGTTGCTGGGATAGTCAAAACTTTAGCTTTCTCCGCTTTGAGCGTCTTCCTAAGTTCAGCAGAATCCTCCTTAGAATTAACTAGAATTACTCCTCCATCCTTTAAGCCTTCAGTAACTGGCACGGTTTTAAGCAGTGTTGGGTCCAAAACAACCACAACATCAGGATTGTAAACTGCACAATGCATCCGGATCGGCTCATCACTTATTCTCGTGAAAGCACGCAATGGAGCACCCATGCGTTCTGGACCAAATTCTGGAAAGGATTGAATGTACTTTCCTTCGTAGATTGCTGCTCGCGCTAACAGTTCGCTGGCCGTCCATGCTCCTTGACCGCCTCTGCCATGCCATCTAACCTCTAAGATTTTTTTCAACACATTTTACTCTCCATCAACCTTTCAACCTAATTGGGTAATCTAACATATACATTTTTCTAACCAAAAAGACCTACCCCCCGTATTTTTTACGGGCATTACATAGTTAGGATTCTCTGACATCTAATGATGCGCGGTGGCGCCGCACATTCTTCAGAAAACGAAAGCCTTAGAGCCAAAGCAAGACAATTTCTAGAGCAGCTCAAAGCTAAAAATCCAAACTCTGAATTTTCCGTACCAGCAAACACCAAAAAAGTCGGCGTATCCGAAATGTATAGAAATTGGATATAACCACTTTTATCCAAAAATAAAAGGTGAATGAAAAAAGGGGCAAAACTTAACCCTTTTAAACACTTAACTCCTTTCTAAATAAAGGTGAAATTAAATGAATGAAAAAGTAAAAACATTCAAAAAAGAAATCTGGGAAGCTAACGTTTTAAGTGTTGAAGTAGGCACAAACACTCCTATGGGCGGAGATGCTGGACATGGCGGAATCACAATTTTTACACTTACAAATAAAGCTGCAACATCATGGCTAATCGACGTGTTTGCTGGAAGAAGAAAAGAAGAAGGTAACGCAATTACAATTGAAAATCCAGATCAGATAAGTATTAAACTATTTGGAGACACAGAAGCAAAAACGTTCATGGAAGCTTTAAAATTTGCGTTACACACTTTGAAAGTGCAACGTTCCACGAAGGAAAAAGAAAACAAATAAGTAGAAAACACTCTCAATTCGAGTAAAAGGGAGTTGTATACGGATAAGTATACGCCACACAGCGATTTTTATCCTATTCGAGAAGCTATGTTTTGAGGTTTCGACTCTGAATTTATGAAAATTGGCATGTACATTTCCTTCGCTAGCGAACTTGTTAAAGCGAAAATCCGTAACGTTACGAATTTCGGGGGCAGCATATTTGGACCATATATCAAACCCCGGAGGGGGGCTATACTCGCACACGTCAGGCGAAAGCTGACGAGCCTTGACAAATTAATTAAAATTGAATGGGACATTACAAGCATATTCTTGGCGCAGAAAACGTAGGGGATATACTTCCCTCTTAATGGGATTTCTCTTTGAACCAAACAGCTAAGGGGCAGTTGAGAACCAGCAGGGTAGTTATCTTTCAATTCCCTCTTAATGGGATTTCTCTTTGAACCCGACCCCGTTTTTGCCTTATTTTGGCTTATAAGGGTTGAAACTATTGAGTTTCAGATAAGTATTCTCGATTATTATTAAAATGTAGTTGGCTTTATAAAGATAATCGATTAATATGTTTTGTCAATGGGCGGTTGCGGTTGTACTTCTTATCGGATATTGAGCACAAGTATTTGCTTCATCAGCTTTTGCCGACTGCGCGAGAGGTGGGTGTTAGTAAGGAATTGAGGGGATGGAGTTGGTATCAGCCTCCTTTAAA
>DAOUTL010000065.1 GCA_030626685.1 Candidatus Bathyarchaeota archaeon
ATCATGAAAATTTTGACAAAACAGACACCAGACATTTACATTAACCTTTTGCGTGGAATTCGTGAAGAGACACCATTCAGAATAAAACTCATAAAAATGGAGACAAAAGAACGCAAAACGCGCTTGGGACATTGTCCAGGCGTTACGTTAGACATGCTTACTGAGGGAGCCTTAGCCCTAACGACCGAAGAACATAGACAAATGCAAAGCTCTGCGAAAAACCTAATTCAAAAACTAAGCCAAGCAGTAAGAGTGAAAATAACGAATCCTGCTGGCACGAACGTTTCCCTAAGCGTTGAAGGAAGACCCTTCTTCACAGACACCATAATCGACTGGAAAACGATGAAGTGGATGAACTTACCAACGGGTGAGGTCATAGTAGCACCAGTGGAAAATTCTCTTGAAGGCGAACTGGTGTGCGACATGGCTATAGGCGGAATAGGCCCGCTAAAGACTCCCATTAAATTAACTGTTCGAAATGGCACAGTACAAGACTCTTCATCTGAAAACCCGCAAGTGTTGAGAAGGGTTAGGGACTCGTTAAACACTGATGAATGGTCAAATATTGTGGGAGAATTCGCCTTTGGAATAAACTCAAAAGCAAGATTTACGGAAGAGTTTCTTGAATCTGAGAAAATACTAGGCACAATCCATATAGCCTTCGGCAACAACTCCGACATGCCCGGCGGAAAAAACCATTCCAAAAACCACATGGATTTTCTGATTTCAAAGCCTACGGTGAAAATCTTTAACGAAGACGGCTCAAGCATGGATGTGCTTGTGAATGGGGTTTTTCAGCGCTTATAGTTTTGCATGGTTAAAACGCTTAAATGGCTGAAGATTAAACTTATGAGTGAAGGTGGAATTGGCAATGGCTGAAGCAAGCGAGAAACTACCTGTATCTGACTTCTATAAAGTCGTTGACTATGTTACAATCTTTAAAAGCGAAAAATGGTGGGAGGCGATAGTTGTCTTCGAATCCTTTGGAAAGCGGTCAATCGGTTTGTATCTTTGGCAGAACAGAAACGGCACATGGAAAAGGAAACATAAGTTTAACGTCAGAAACCTAGACGAATGGAATAAAGTTAAAAGCGCCATAGAGCGGCTTGCACCCAAACTTGTTTCAAAATAGTCCCGCTTTCTGCTAATTCTTTATTTTAACTTCTTATTCAGAATAAGCGGTTTCTAAACTCTTGTAACATTCTCCATATTCCACATGCTACGTGCCATAAAGCTCATAGCGGAAAAAACAATCGGTCGAAGCAAACTAGCTGAGGAACTAAAAGTGGGAGAAGGCACGGTGCGCACAATAATCAACAGATTAAAAGATGCTGAATTAATCATAACTTCTAAAGCAGGATGCGTACTCACAGATAAGAGTATAAAGTTTTGGAATGAACATAAAATGGTTTTCAAGAAGAAGACCAAAGTTGGAAAAAACGAACTAACAATCGCTGACTACAACTTCTCAATCCTAGTTAAAAATTGCGGACATAAGGTCAAATCAGACATGGAGCAGCGTGATGCAGCCATAATGGTGAGTGCAAAAGGCGCCACCGCAATTATGTTGAAGAGATGACACTTAGTAATTCCATCTGTAAGCGATGATGCAGCTAAGGATTTTCCAAAGGCGACAGACCAGATAATTAGGCGTTTCAACTGGAGGAAAATGACGTGATAGTTATTGGAAGTGCTGATAATTTGGGAAAAGCCGAGTGTGGCACGTTGGCGGCGGCTTGGGCTCTTGTCAATGGTGGTTAATACGTGTATTTTTCTCCTCCGGCCAAAATGCGCTCCAAAGCTGTGTTAAAATTTATCATTCCCTCGTTTGTTTTGGCCGAGACTGGAATCAGCAAAAATCTTAAGCCAAGCTGGTAAATTACACGCATCATGTTTCTACTCAACAAACGCTTTGTTCCTTCAAGTTTTTGCTCAATTGAAGCTTCTAAAGCCGTTGGACTAGCTGACCAATCTACGATTTTGTCAACTTCCTCTTTTGGAAGCAAATCACATTTTGACAATAGATGTACTTGAGGTAGAAGAAAACGATTGTAGACCGCAACTGAAAGGAAAAGGTTTGAAACATAGTTAAGCGGATTAAGCGAAAAAACAGCGTCGAACAAATAAACTATTGCTTTAGGCTCCCTTGTAAGCTCACTAGCAATATAGGGGCCACTCGCCCTAAAAGCAAACAACTCTATTTGCCCCGCAGTATCAACCAAAACAATGTCAGACCTCAAATCCTCAATTTCTTTTGATATCTCTTCAATTTTATCCGCAACTAAATCAGCAGCCATTAACAATGCACCATTTGGACCTAAACCATACTCTTCCATCAAACCCCCAACATCCACGTAGTTGCGAACATCCACATCTGGCGAATATGGAAGCGTTAATGCTCCAGGATCCAGATTCACCACTGCAACATCTTGTTGGGACATTTTTAACCATTCACTAAAGGCTGCTGTAAGCAGAGACTTTCCTGAACCAGCGGTTCCTATGATGAAGACTATAAACATCCTCTAATCATCCCTATTTCAACTAAGCTGCTTCCTTTTTTGAAACATAACGTTTCCACCATTTTCCTGCACTAATTCTGAAAGTCGGATTATTGCCTTTCCTAGACGGGCTTTAGCCGTTTTTGAGTCTTTAGCTGTTGTTGAAAAATGAAGTTCTATATACGGTTTCCTCTCCTCTCCTCTAGGATGGGACTTTATGTAAACGTACGGGTTATAATGCATCACTTGGTCAATTAACGGAGCCAGAGCAGACTCCATAATACCGTCTGCATACATGCTGGTTTCAAAAAACATCGCCTCACCAGCTTCTTTTCTAAGTAAGGGTGCAACAGACTCTTCAAAAATAGCCTCCATTTCTGGGGGGACACCGGGCAACGCAATTAAAACGGTTCCATCAATTTCTATCGTCACACCGGGGGCTGTGCCAACAGGGTTATGAAGAGACTCTGCTCCTTCTGGAAGCGTTGCCATTTTAACTCTCGGTGGTGTTAATTCAACTTTTTCCATTTTCCCCTCTTTGAAATAAGCCTCATATTTTTCCCTAACCATTTTCAACGCTTCCTCGTTAACTTCCAGTTTACGGTTTAAAGCTTTAGCAATGCCTTCCAATGTTTTGTCATCGAATGTTGGACCCAGCCCACCGGTTGTTATTATGAACCGTGGTTTTCGTTGCAGAGATTCGCGTATGACATTCGCGATTTCGTTAACTTCGTCGCCTACGACTGTTATTCGCTTTACCATTATTCCCAGAGAGGTGGCACGTTTTGCCAGCCAATGGGCATTAGTGTTCAATGTTTTACCAATTAATAATTCGTTGCCGACGCAGATTATTTCCATTTGTTGGCTCATCCTTCCACCTTTTCAGTTTAAAATGTTACAAAATAAAACTGCTTTATTCTTTTATGCGGTTTGCTAACTTTCACGCTTAAAACGCTATGTATTGGGTTTTATTTTTTCTTGCTAAGCCACCATTTCAGATATTCTTTTCTCCGCTTTTCCTGCTCTTCCTTGCCGGATTCAAATGTAGGTCTCAATTTATGTCTTAACTCTATTAGTTCTTGATGTGTAACTGACAGCCCGCAGCTTTTGCATACGTAGCGTTTAGTAGCCGACATGTATTGCATTTCACCACCACATTCTGGGCAATAGGGCATTTCAACCACTTATCTGTTTAAAATGAATTTGCTTTGAGAAATAGCTTTCGCTTGTTATTTTGGCTGCTGCACTATTTATGTAATGAAGTTTACTAGGTTTGCTTCCCTTGCTAGCTGAATGGCTTTTTCCATTTCATCCCTTGTCAATCTTCTCTGCAATTCTGGAATTTCGTATGCTCTCCATTCTGGTCTGTATTGGAACATGATGTTGACTCTTGTTTCTGCGCCTAGGTTTTCGGCAATCCAGTTTATGATTGATTTTGTGCAGCATTCCATGTGGTTTGGCAAAACTAGTATGCGTATTATGAGTTCACCGTGTTTCTTAGCTTCCAAATGATTAAATGCGCATGCTTCCCAGTAGTCTGGCGCATCAGAAATTTTTTCAGCACATCCACCCGGTCCATACTTAAAGTCTAATAGGTAGACGTCGACGAATCCGGCTAAGAGCTGGGCTGTTTCTGGGCTGTAGTAACTGTTAGAGTTCCAAACAACTGGAATGTTTGTGTTAACATGTTTGAATGTTTCAAGCCATTGTTGAAGCCATGGTGTTGGTTCTCCGCCTACGAGGTTGGCGTTTCTGCAACCATTCATGCGTAAGCGATCAACCTCTTTTGCTAATTCTTTTGGCTTGTAGACCTCTCCTTTCTCTACCCATTGAGAAATTGTCCAGTTTTGGCAATGCTTACAGTGCATTGTACAGCCCATGGTGAAAACGGTTCCAGAAGGCACAAGTTCAGGTTCCTCGCCTACGTGTTCAAAAATGCTTGAAACAGTTATTTCTAAACCGCATCTGCAGTAACCCATCTTGCCTTCAAATCTGTTGGCTCCACATCTGCGCGTGCAAAAATGGCAACTGGAAAGAATTCTGTTTGCGATTTCGATTTTCAAATCCAGATAAGATTTTTCCGGAGTTTGCATTTCCTTCAAGCTTTTCTGTCTTGTGTCAATTTGCATTTCAATTTTGTAAAATTCTTGTGTAAGGTACGCGTGTTTTTGCCAAAGCTCCTCTGTAGAATCGTTTTCGCTGAACTCTGCAGGAAGTTTTTTGGCTACCATGAACTTTGCTGGTTTTTCATCTTGCATGACAGCGAAGTATCTGGCTAGGCTTTTCCTTGCCATTTTATTGTTTAGCACCGCTGTTGCATCCGGGCGGAGGATTCTCCACATTTCCGCTCAATTTTACCCTAGATTAAGGAATTATTAAAACAGGGCGTATGGATAAGCGTATCCACTTGTGTGCAATTTGCCTTTTATAGGGATTTCTTGTCCGCATGTGGGGCAACGCATGCCCTTTGTCAAATTCCACTTCGCAACTTCAAAGCTGAAACGTTTAATCAGCAATTCATTGCAGTTTGGACAGTAAGTGTTTTCGTAGGGATGCCCCGGAACATTTCCAATGTAAACGTAATTTAATCCCGCATCTTTTGCAGCAGCGTGCGCCTTCTCCAAAGTTTCGATGGATGTAGAAGGAATTGTTGTCAATTGATAGTTTGGATGGAAACGCAGTAAGTGGAAAGGTGTGTCTTTGCCAAGTGCTTCTCTTATCCAAGTTGCAAGCTCACTTAATCTCTCAATTGAGTCCCCTGTCTTTGGCACGACCAGATTTGTGATTTCTATGTGAATGTTGTTTCTCTTCATTTCCTTTAAAGATGCGTAGATCGGTTCAACTGATGGAACCGCGGAGAATTCTCTGTAGAAGTCTGGGTCTCCGCCGCCTTTGAAGTCTACCGTTGCTGCGTCCAAATATGGTGCTATGATCTTTACTGCCTCTGGCGTCATGTAACCGTTTGTTACGAAGGTGTTGAATAATCCTACTTCGTGGGCGAGCTTAGCTGTGTCATAAGCGTACTCAAAGAATATGGTCGGCTCTGTGTACGTGTAGCTTATTCCTTGACAGCCATTATCCCTTGTGGCTTTAACAACATCTTCTGGTGGGAAATGCTTGCCCGATATCTTCCTTTCTTGGCTTATCATCCAGTTGTCACAGAATTTGCAGCGGAAGTTGCAGCCAACTGTGGCAATAGACATAACTAATGCTCCTGGATTAAAATGTGAAAGCGGCTTCTTCCCTATGGGGTCTACACACGCTGATATAGCCTTTGCATAAACAAGCGAATGAAGCGTTCCCCCCTCATTTTTTCTCACCAAACAGAAGCCTGTTCCCCCGTCACTTATGAGGCATCTCCTGCCACAAAGGTTGCACCTAATCTCCTTATCTTCCAATTTTTCGTAGAGCATGGCTTCATGCAACGACATTTGAATCTCTCCTAACCTGTAAGTGTGAGTTCCCGTGTAAACCTTTGCCTTCGAGGTATATGTTTCATTCGCTTGCTAGGGAATCCGCCTGTAAACATCAAGCATCTCAGAGATATGGGTTTGATGCCTGGCTCCTTCTCCTTCCAAATTAGAGAATTAATAAATTCTCGTTCTTCTTTCTTCAGAGTTATCGTTGTTCTTTTAGCTGTTTTTGGTTTTTTCAATTTTTCTCTTCTTCTTTCAGCATATCTTATATGCTTCGCTGAACAACAGTTCACAACCAAATAATTTTTAGCAACGCATAGGCTTTTTAAAACTGCTGTTGAAGAAACCTACTCAGTCTGAAAAGATAATGCACCTTGAGTATCGAAGGCATAAACCGCTAAGAAATAATCTTATTTTTAACCAAGTACCATATAAGCACTAAACCAATTATGAAAAGAATAATTCCCGAACCCATTGAAACAGCATAGTTGATTTTCAGAATGTTTAGGAATACATAAACCACGTAAGTGGGTCCAGCAAATGTCAAGAAAGCTGCAAGCACCACCAAAACCGTTCTCCAGAATTTTGAACTCAAATCCAACCTAACTGATGTCTTGCTTTTTTCTTTTTCCTTAGTCATTCATTCACGCTCATTAATCTTGACAACTTTAAAGTTATGTTTTCTCTTATAACCCTTCCTTCACCTCATTCCCCAAGGCTTTCATTAAAAACTTGAAGACCGAAAAACCTGCTCCGCGGTCTGCCCTAAAGCCGGTTGTTGCACTTAATAGACATACGCCGTTTATTCCGCGTTCCTTTGCAAGTCCCAGCATCAAGCCAGTAGCCCCCATAATTCTACCCTTGCTGTAGATTACTGCTCCTTTTTCCATAAATTCCGTGGCAAGTCTAGGGGAAGTGGCAGCTACATAAACCTGAGCTTTATTGTCTGATATCGGTACTCCGCCTATTGTGATAATGAAACTGCAGCCGTATTTTTCAACAAAATCCAATATTCCATCACATAACTCATAGTGTGCAATAACATCGTCAAAAGAGGGCTGCGTATCACCAGTCATTATTATAAAATCATTTTTCTCCATGGGTGCAGCGTAAAACTCATACCGTGGCAAACGGCAAATCCCATTGGAGTTAACTGAAACATAATCTGGAAAAGAAGGCGAATACAACTCTGCAAAAGATTTCG
>DAOUTL010000009.1 GCA_030626685.1 Candidatus Bathyarchaeota archaeon
ACGCGACAGACATCTTAGCCATAAAAGGCAAAACGGCAACCAAAGCAATAATCAAAGGCAAGAAATACAAAGGCGCAATAGTCGTTGAACCCGTCCCAGGCATCCACTTCAACATTGCAGTCATGGATTTCCCAAGCCTATACCCATCAATAATGAAAGTTTGGAACCTCGGCTACCAATCCATACGGTGTTCACACCCAGACTGCCGCAGCAACCTTATCCCGGACACACCCCACTGGGTCTGCACCAAAAAACGAGCGCTAGAAAGCCTGTTAATCGGTTCGCTTAGGGACCTGCGGGTGCAATGGTACAAGCCAAAATCAAAAGACAAAACCCTACAAGCAGAATTGAGAAGCTGGTATAAAATCATTCAAGGAGCCATCAAAGTTATCCTAAACGCCAGCTATGGGGTTTTCGGAGCTGAAACTTTCGACCTTTACTGTCCACCCGTGGCGGAAGCAACAGCAGCCATTGGAAGACATTCAATAACTCAGATAATCAACAAAGCGAAACAGCTCGGCATCCAAGTATTATACGGAGATACTGACAGCGTCTTCCTAAAGAACCCCTCAAAAGAACAAATTGAAGAACTGGCCCGATGGACTGGGCACGAATTAAAAATGAGTTTGGATGTGGACAAGGTTTACAGATACGCAGTTTTCAGTTCACGGAAAAAGAATTACCTCGGAGTTTTGGAGGATGGAAGCGTTGACGTTAAGGGATTAACAGGCAAAAAACGACACATTCCATTGTTCATCAAAAAAGCCTTTGACAGAATGAAAGAACGCCTAGCCATGGTTAAAACACCAGCAGATTTTGAAGCAGGTAAAAAAGACATCAACGAAATCGTCCGTGATTGTTATATACGGTTGAAGAGGCGGGAATGGGAAAGCCTAAGCGAACTAGCATTCAACGTGGTTTTAGGCGAAGACCCAGAACGCTACATAAAAACAACACCCCAACACGTCAAAGCCGCAAGAATCCTAAAGGAACGTGGAGTGGAGTTGAAAGCCGGTGACCTAATAAGCTTCGTCAAGGTTGTTAAAGAACCTCATGTTAAACCAGTGGAGTTGGCAACAAAAAATGAAATAGACGTTGACAAGTACATAGCCTATCTGCGCTCAACCTGCGACCAAGTCTTAGACGCCTTAGGTTTGGACTTCGATGAAATAATAGGGCTAACAAAACTGGAACGATTTCTATAAAACTATTTGTCTTCTGCTACTACTTTCAATCCGTGAGATTTAAGAGAGTCCATAATACCTGGTCTGCTAAGCACAGAAATCAGCAGATATCCAATAACCGCAATGGCGATTAAACTGCTAATTGTTATGCTGACGACCATGGCAGCCCACACAGGCAATACGTTAAGAACTTCTGGAGGCGGAAAGAACAGCCAAAGGTATCCCCCTACAATAAAGCCTACGGGTAATGCTCCAACAACACACGCGGTAAAACGGTGCTTTCTAAGTAGGAAAATTATGCTTGCTGCAATCAAATTGGCAAGTGGTCCTAAAACTATATCGTAAAAACCGATGAAATAGTAGGCATTAGTTAAAAAGCATCCGACAGTCACTCCTACAATGACAGGGCAGCCTAGTAGAGCAGCCAGAGCAATTAAGCAGTCAGCAACCCTCAGCTGAATAGGTCCATAGATTGTTGGGTTACCAACAGAAAACATTTGAAAAATATTCACAATCACGTACAAAGCTGTAAAAACCGCTGTTAAGGCTACGTCTTTACTGTCAAATTTCATTTTTTCACCTCCTACACCGGGGTTTATATGTGGCGGAACGGGTGGAGGTCCACTCACCCGCCAACAAACACTTCTATGCACAGAATTAGGCTATTAAATGTTACTGAAAGGTTACTTACTAGAAACGCTAACTTCACTCGTTTCTCCTCTTTTAATATACAATGCTGGGCGAACAGCTATGACAATAACCATTGAACCAGTAAAGCAGCAGAAGTTGAAGCCGCCACTAAAAGTGAGATTATTACAACTGTTTGTCGCTCAGTTAAAGGACGACGATAGGTAATGAGCGTAACCAGACTTCTTCTATGATCAGAAAAAAGTTTTTCCCCGTCAAAGGAAACGCGTGCCCTAGTTCTAAAAAGGAAATAATTCAACAAAATTAAGGAAGAGTTAAGTACGTACGGCAGAATGGAAATCACAAGAGTCTGCTCAATGTTTGCAACAATACCATAAGAGGCCAAAGTGATTCCGATAGCAAACGAGCCGGTGTTTCCAACAAAAATTTTCCCGCGAAAATTAAAGTACGCCAACGTGATACAAACAAGAAGAGGAACATAAAGCAGAGCATGAAATTTAGAACCAGAACCTAAGAGAAGCCCAAACAAGACTATGGATGGGCATATCGTTTCAAGACCGTTCAGTCCGCCCAACTGATTCACAGTATTAGTAACAATTGCAAGGATTATCGGAATAATGAAGATGTAAAAGTATATGCCGAAATCCACTTTCCCAAAAATGTAAGTCGCCATCTTAGTGTCTCCTTCACGGAAAGCAGCAAGCGGCAAAGCTACAAAAATTGGGAGAAAGGCTTTGTAACGCCACCGCAAATCCATCCAATCATCAAGCAAACCCAAAAACCCGCCGAACAGAATGCAGACAGCCAAAGTTAAAGCTGGAGAAGCGCTGTTGGATGCGTTAACCTTAACAAGATCAAAACAATACAGCAAGAAAAGGTAAATTACGCTGGCTAAAACGTAAATTACGCCTAATCCATTTGGAACCAAAGGCTTTTTTGGCTTATGATGGTCAGGAACTTTGGGAAACAATAGTCTTTCCTTCATTCATTTGGATAAACGATTTCATAAAGGCATACAAGTGGGACGATGCCGCCATATTTGGTTGATGCATCAGTTCTAGAGAGACCCAGTCCCGCAAAGTATGCCGCTGTAAAGTATTGTGGTTGAACGAAAGGATCAGGATCGTTTACGCCGTTCATAAGGCACCACCAACGTTTTCCGTAGCTCATTAACTTATAAATCGTTGAGTTCATTCCTTGCTCGTTCCATACCCACTTGTTTAAGGTTGCGTTATAATTTCCGAAGGTCGTCTCATTACTCCATGCGGATTGAGCATCAACAAAACCGCTACTTATTAATCGGTCGTGTGCTTTACCTGAAATTCGCGCCATCCACATCCACTTTCCTTCGTCACCGTAGCCAATCCAGTTTCCATTAATATCAAAGGTTGTGAACACGAGAATGTATTTCGCATTGTATAGTTTTAACATTTTTAGTGCTTGCGTCTCATTAGCCATAAATGTGAAGCCGATATTTTCTATTTGTGTACTATTTATCGTGGCGTTGTCTGCAAGCGATGTCACATTACCTAGCACGGTCAGCCAATATCCGTAATCCCACCAGCTGCACACAACAGTAGCGGCCCCAAAATCTGTCGGATTATTCAGCGTAATCAGCATATCCAGCCATTCTCGTACAGGCTCATTAGGTGCAATTGGAAGACCGGCTGCAGTTATAGTGACCGGGGAATAAGCTTGCCTATACACTTTGGGCATTGGAAAAGCAAAGTTCGTCATTAGAACAAGGAATATTAGGAGTACAGCAGCGCCGCTAAATTCTTTTCCAACGTGCTCTAAACCATATTTCTTTTTAGCACTTATCCTTGGTGGTTCCTTCAACAATGTGTTAAACGGCTTTAGCACTCCAATTAATCCGGCCGCTGCCAAAAGACCAAACGCCGGAGCCATAAGCACGAGCAAACGCACCATGGAACAGGCAAAGTAAAGGGACGTTAAACCGAAAATTAAGAGAAACAGGTTTTTATTATTGAGGTTTCTCAAGATGAAGAATAGGCCAGCTAGGAAGAATATTATTCCTACGCCAAACTCGTAATAAATGGAACCCCAAGCTGAAATTCTGTGTTCAGCCACAGACTCTATAAGCGGAGAAGCTGCACGCGCAAATGGATTAATAACCGAAATGAACTTTCCAGCTATGCCTCGCATGTATCCCAGCTGCCAAAGCACACTAAAACCACCAATCAGCACAGCCGGAAAAGCTATGCCGAAAATGACCTTCCATTTTGCCGATGTCAACGCTTGGAAAACTTCACAAAGACAAAGCAGAGCAAATACTCCAGCGACCGGAAGAATGGCAACTGCGGTAAGGTAGGTAAATGTGAGTTTGGGAACATTTATCGCGATAAATAATCCTAACCCGAAAGTTAAACTATACGACAAAAGTAGGTGTTGCGTGTATCTTTTAAGCAAAATTAACGCAAACACAAAGAGCGCTGTAACGCCGATGGGGTAGTATGCAGCGCCCCACCCTGAACAGAAGTATCCTAAGGCTAATCCGGAGCCAAGCGCGTATTTCACAGCTGAAGTTGTCGGTCTGTCCTCTTCAATGGCCCGTAAAAACAGGAGTATAAACAGTAGAAGGGACACTATTCCTATTATCTCGTCGTCAAAAAATCCAAGCGAGGTTCGTTGAATGTAGGAAGGGGTCAAAGCTAGAAAAAGAGCTGCAAATAGTCCCATGGGCGTTCCGCCAATGTCCTTACCCAAAAAATAAATCACCAAGCAGGCCAGCATACCCATTATAGGCGGAAGAATTGCACAGAAATCCATTAGTTCGATTTTCACACCCAGCGCTGAAATTATTTTATAGAGAGATGCTGCTGTAAAAGGTAATCCTGGAAATCCTGTTCTTGCAATGTTTATTCCGTCTGGATACCATCTATACGTGTCAATCCACTGCGTAGGCCAAGCCCATGAAATAAACCCGTTTTTCACCACGTATTCTGTGAAACGATATTGAAAGTAAGGGTCAAATTCTGACAGGTGCATTGAGCCAGTTTGTATTTCCCAGCGCATTGGAAATAATCTGATTGTAAAAGCGATGAAAAGTATGAGTAGTAATGCTGAAAAAGTTATTATTGAACTGTGATCTGTTTTAATTCGCAGTTTTCCCAAACTTTTTAGACCGCTAACGATTCGTTCTTTCGATAGGATTTTCTTAATCCTCATTTCGACTTCAGCTCTCCTACACAGATTATTAAGGTGTTTTATTTCCCTTGTGGTTAATTAATGATTTTTATGTTGTGGTTTTTCGTTTGTAACCATATTTTTCAGAGTCATAAAACGGTAATCGTACTATTTTTCCCCTTGCCAGTTTGTTGCGTATCTTCACGTTTACGATGTTTCCTTCTTGGGCTTGAGATGCTTGAATGTAAGCCATTCCTATGCCACGTTTGAGCAGCGGTGAAAACGTTCCGCTGGTCATGTTTCCTATCTGTTCATTCTTATTGTTGTAGATTTCAAAGCTTGGTCGCGGTATTCCCGGCTCAACCATTCGTATTCCAACACGTTTGCGTTTAATTCCTTCGCTTTTCTGTTTTAGCAGCGCCTCCTTTCCTATGAAGTTGTCCTTCTGGAATTTCACTACAAAGCCTAGTCTCGCTTCTAAAGGAGTTGTATTTTCATCTATGTCGTTTCCATATAGACACATTCCAGCCTCAAGCCTTAATGTGTCCCTCGCTCCCAAGCCGCATGGCTCTATTCCAAAGGTTTTGCCAGCTTCGAGTATAGCATTCCACAGTTTTACCGCATTGTCTGGTTTTGTTAACGAAGCATTCCATACGAAAACTTCGAATCCGTCCTCACCAGTGTAACCAGTTCTGGAAATAAACACTTCCACGTCCGCCAAACGTGAGCATCCGCATTTGAATCTTCCAATTTCGCTTAAATCTGCTGTGGAAATTTTTTGCAGCGTTTTTTCGGCGTTTGGACCTTGAACCGCGAACATCGCTACATCGTCTGAGATTTCTTCGATTTTCACATCGAAGCCCTCAGCATTTTTGACCAACCAGTTGTAATCTTTTTCTCTGTTACTCGCGTTAAAGACTATTAGGAACCTTTCTGTCTCTAATCTGTATACAACGAAATCATCTATTATGCCACCGTCTTCATTGCACATAACTGAATATTGAGCACTGTTAGGTGACAGCCCAGAAACATCGTTGGTTATCGCGTAGTTTAGGAAACGTTCAGAGTCGGCACCTGTGATTATCACCCGTCCCATATGAGAGATATCAAAAATTCCGACGCTGTTCCGTACAGCTAAATGCTCAGGGATTATGCCCTTAGACCATAGAGGCATTTCGAAACCTGCGAATGCCACTAATTTTGCTGTTCGCCGATGCACATCATAAAGTTGGGTCCTGCGAATTTTTTCCGTCAAACTTCTTCCTCACGAAACAGTTTATTTTGCAGGTTTTACCTCTACGTCAATGGGTATGAGTGAAAGCTTCTTGCCGCATTGTGGACATTTCCCATCGTATTGACGTAAAATTTCATCTGGAGGCTTGATTTCAGCACCTTCATATAATACGTAGCCACATTGCTGACACACAACACGCTGGGGCACAGCACCACACTCCGCCTAACAATTAGCCCTCGCGGTATATTTATTGGTTGCTAATCAAAAATGTCAATCAACAATTTCACATAGAAACTTTTAATTTCATCTACAAAGCTTAATTCAGAGAAATCATTCCTAATGTGTCTACGTGGTCTGTATTAGAATGAGAAGGTACACGTTGATTATCACCGAGAAGCCGGATGCTGCGCAGAGAATAGCTTCAGCCCTTAACGTGAAGGGTAAAGCAAAGAAAATGGAAGACAATGGAGTGCCGTATTATGTGGCTAAACGGGATAAGGAAATAGTTGTTGTTCCAGCTTTAGGACACTTATACACGGTTGCTGAAGAAAGAAGCGGAAGAAACTATTATCCAGTTTTCAGTTTTAAATGGGTGCCAAGATACGTTGCAGAAAGAGGAGCAAAACAAATTCGCACATGGCTTGAAACCATCTCAAAATTGGCAAATGACGCCAACATGTTTATTGACGCATGCGACTACGACATTGAAGGAAGCATCATCGGATACTGCATACTGAAATATGCATGCGGCGATAAAGAAACCATCTCAAAACGCATGAAATACTCCACCCTAACCAAAGAGGAACTAGAGAAATCATACGCTGAACTGCTTCCACATCTGGATTTCGCACTCATAGAAGCTGGGCGCACAAGACATGAGGTTGACTGGCTTTACGGCGTAGATCTTTCACGGGCCTTGACAATAGCGGCGAGAGACTGGAGCGGGAAATACGCGACGCTAAGCACGGGAAGAGTGCAAGGTCCAATCCTAAGATTTCTTGTTGCAAGAGAGAAAGCCTTCAGAAGTTTTGTGCCTACACCATACTGGGAAATCAAAGCTGAGGTCGAAATAAACGGATCAGTTTTTGAAGCAGAATATGAGAAAGATAAGATTGAAAACAAGAGCGAGGCAGATGCCGTTTTAAACGCTTGCAAAGGAAAGGATGGACAAGTTGAGAAGGTTGAGTTTAGACAATTCCGGCAAATGCCGCCCATACCATTCGATTTAGGCGCTCTACAACGTGAAGCCTACGGCTTATTTGGATACACTCCAAGGCGCACTTCAAACATTGCCCAGCGCCTCTATTTAGACGCGTTAATCTCCTACCCGAGAACAAGCAGTCAAAAACTCCCGCCAGCAATAAACTATGAGGCAATACTAAAAAATCTAAGCAAAGTTTCTGAATACAAGAAGCTTACGGCAGAGCTTCTCGCAAAACCAGAATTAAAGCCTAGAGAAGGAAAGAAGGAAGATCCAGCGCATCCAGCCGTTTACCCAACCGGAAACTTGCCGGAAAGAGTTTTAGATGCTTCTGAAAGAAAGGTTTGGGACCTTATCGTAAGAAGGTTCATGGCTGTCTTTGGTGAACCAGCAATAAGGCAGAGCATGAAAGTCTGCATTAATGTTAATGTGCATCGTTTCTATTTGAGAGGAAGACGAACCTTAAAGGAAGGGTGGCTGCGCTTCTATGGACCCTATGTGAGGTCAGAGGAAGTTCTCTTACCTCCAATAGAGGAAGGACAAACAGTCAACGTTAAAAAAGTAATTTTAGAGGATAAGTTCACTAAACCGCCGCCACGATACAATCCGAGCAGCCTCCTCAAAAAAATGGAGGAAAAAGGAATTGGAACGAAAGCGACGAGGGCGAATATTATACAGACGCTTTATGATAGAAAGTATGTTCGAGACGAAAGAATGGTTGTGACGGACTTAGGCTTTGAGGTTCTTGAGGTTCTTGAAAAACATTGTCCAACAGTTGTTTCAATAAAATTCACAAGGGAACTTGAAGAGAGAATGGATAATATTCAGACAAACAGCGAAAAAAGGGAAAATGTTCTGGTAGACGCCGTTGAAATCCTTAAACCAGTAATAGAGGAATTAAAGGAGAAGGAGAAAATAATCGGCGAACAGTTAAGCAATGCCATAAAAAGGGCTAGGCTGGAAGAGAGGATAATTGGCGCATGCCCAGTTTGTGGCACAGGCAAACTTATGATACTATACTCAAGAAAAACCGGTAAACGTTTCGTTGGCTGCACAAACTATTTTAAAGGACTGTGTAAAACGTCATTCCCACTTCCACAGAAAGGTACTGTCAGACCGCTTGGAAAAAACTGCCGCAGATGCGGTTGGCCCACGGTTCAGGTTCGAATAAAGGGAAGGCACCCGTGGACGCTGTGTTTCAATCCAGAATGCCCATTGAAAGAGGAAAGGAGGAAACGAATTGAAATGCGTGATATGCGATAGGGAAGCTTGCGAAAACCGTTATTGCGAGCTGCACATGAAGGCTTATGAAAGTGTTGTTAAAAAGTATGACTTGTGGAAAAAGGCGTTGGAAATCTCTTGGAAAGAGTATTTAAGTGAGGTTGCTAAGAATCCGTTAACAGGAGAATGGGCTAGAGAAGTAGCGGAGTATCTAATTAAAAGCGGAGAAGTACGAAATGTCACGGACGGTTAAGAAAAAAATCTCATCACTTTCTTATTCCATAAACAGATTCTATAGGAAACTATCAACGGCGAAGCCGTCAACTCTTATTCTTTCGATAATTGCAATCACTGCTGCCATATTTTTGTTTGGAGGCGGTCTATACAACCTGATAATGAAGCCGCTTCCAGCGGTTTATTATGGTGGACGCTTCCTCTTCCTCTATCCACAGCTATCAGAACAATTTATAACCGACAGCGTTGTTGCCATGATTCTGTACTCGCTGGGCATTGTTGGATTAATAGTTATGTATCAAAGCACAAAGTACGCTTATAAGCCAAGACAAGCCTACATGATGTTTCTAGTAGGTGTCGTTCTTCTATTATTAGCTTACGTATTCCTTGAAGTTGCAATACAAATTAAACTCGGTCGATAAAATTTTACCAAGGATTATTTTTTAAGCCCAGTTTGTATGCTGCAAAATTTGTTAGCAGATGCATGGGAATAGTTATAATTAGCACTGCTATGATAAGCTCCCAAGACAATGTTTGTAAGGAAATGGGAAGAGAGAACAGAATTGCTCCTACTATAAAGTCAACTTGGTCAATAACGGGCAGCAAGTCTCCAGGAGCCAGCCCAAGTCTTCGCTTTACAAAAGCTCCAGTTAGGTCTCCAAATAAAGCTCCAAGAGATAATAGTAAGCCAAAGAAGATGGGGTAACCGAAAAATACGCTCTCTACGAAACCGACAGCCGTTCCAACAACCAGTCCAGAAAAGAAACCACGAAAAGTTTTGTTTTTTCCAAAGATTGATTTTCCATCAAAAAACTTTTTCCCACAATCCATGGGACAACCCCCGCCTGTGATTACTGGTATGGCGTTTGCACAGTATGCCGGAAATATGAATTTTAATGCTTCAATAATTAGCAGGGTTATTTCCATTTTTCACAACCATTAATAAATCAAATACTCATGTATTCCCGTTTCTTCTATTTTTAAATGGCAAGTTATGGGCTGCGCCTTTTTTGGATTTTTTTCCAAGATTGACTTGATTATACCCGGGTTTTCCGTAGGTTTCATAGCGATAACTGTGTCAGCCCAGAAGTTTAAAACTCTCGTGGCCACGGGTTTTATGCTTACGTAGGTTTGGTTGAAAACGCTTCTAACCTGACTTGTTATTAAAACCCCGGTTTTATGAGTCCTAGCAACCTGCGCTAAACAGGCCATTTGTCTGTTTAATTCACGGTTTAGCTCGAATGTTTTCTTAGGGGATTCTGCAATTTCGGCGCTGTAAAGTGATGTGATTGTGTCAACGACTATGAGACCAAACTTTTTTGTTATGTAGTCTGTTAATCGATCTATGACTACCGTTTGTTCACGAAAGTTATTTGGCTTCATCAGAATTATTAGCTCCGCGACGTCTTTGAAATCTTCAGAAGCAATCTGAGATAGCCTTCGGGCGGAGAACGTGCCGTCACAATCCACAAACAATGTTTTGTAACTCTGCCTTGCACAGTTTACAGCGCACTGCATAGCTAGGGTGGTTTTTCCAGTTTCTGCTTCCCCATAGATTAGGCTAACACTTCCAAATGGAATGCCTCCTCCCAGAACTTTGTCAACTGCTCCGCAGCCCGTTGGAATCTTCTGTAGCACAGTCACGCACATCAAGGAATATAAACCTCGAAACTAATAATTTGTTTTGTGCTCAAATATTACTGCAAATAGGAAAGCGATATGAAAGCGAAAATTGCTGTGGCAACGGTTTCAGGAAAAGCCTACTACCTAATTGTTAAGGAGTTAAAAAGGAAGAACATACCGTTTCTAAGCCTAACTCCAAATGAACAAATCCCAATAGAAGTTAAAGTTGTCATAACTACGGAAAAGGAGCGTCCTTTAATAAATCATGAAAAAATTTTGGTATATCGGGATGGAGTGGAACCCGAGGCGTTAATAAATGAGGCGTTACAGATTATTCAGGGAAAGGAATATTACGAAAAAATCGTTATAGGCGTAGACCCTGGTGAAGTTTTCGGATTAGCGGTTTTGGCGGATGGAAAAGTCATTGAAACAGGCAACTGTTTCAGCGTTAAGGAAACACTGGATAAGATAAAGAGCGCTCTGAAGAACCTTGAGAACACTCCAACAACCTCGGTTTCAGTGAAGATTGGTGACGGAGTCCCGGAATGTAAAGAAAAACTTTTACGGGTTTTGGATAAGGCATTACCTTCAAATGTAGTGTTAGAAAGTGTAAGTGAAGCCGGAACAAACCGCTACAGAAGTGAAAACAAGCATAGAAGAGGATTAAGAGACATTGTTTCAGCCATAAGAATAGCTGGAAGAAACGGGCATGCATTCCCACGGAGGAAGACTGATGAATCGAACAGTTGAAAGCGGTAAAACTCTATTAGTTGACGGCCCAGCCTCTGTCGTAGCGACTTCAGGTAGAGTGGAAGTATTTGGCTTTATAGTAGGCAACACAAGCAAGGTTGTGATACGCGAGGGGAAACGATTACCTTTCGTGGTGGAGGAAACAGCGACATTCGATATTTCATTAGGAGAAGGCGCAAATGCCGAAGAAGTTGATGGAAACACAGTTCCACCATCATGGATTAGAGCCTACGAAGAACTTCTGAATCTTCAAACAAAGCCCGTTACCGCAATGGTGTTGGGCACAGTTGATTCTGGAAAAACAAGCTTCTGCACGTATCTGATAAACAAACTGCTACGTGAAAAACAGAAAGTTGCAATTTTAGACGGAGATTTAGGTCAATCTGACATAGGACCACCTTGCACTATTGGCTATGCCTTCGTAACGAAGCCGGTAACGGACTTGTTTGACTTAGAAGCAGAAAATGCTTTCTTTGTTGGTGTTACTTCGCCAAGCAGAGCCATCAGCAAGGCGATTGAAGGCTTAGCTTCATTAAAAAAGGAAATCTTAGGCAATAGTCCGGACTTTGTTATTATAAATACTGACGGTTGGGTTGAGGGAGAGGATGCTGTTAACTATAAGGTTCAACTCGTTGAGGAGCTTAGCTCAGACGTTATCTTTTGCATCCAACGAGAAGATGAATTAGCACCCCTTCTGAACGTTCTTGAAAGATTCAAAAAAGTTATTGTTGATTCTCCATCAGCCATAAGACAGAGGAGCAGAGAAAAACGTAGAAGCTTGCGGGAACTCGGATACGTAAAGTATCTAAGAAACGCCAAAGTGCAATCTCTTCCGCTAAGCTGGTTAAAAATCGAAGAAAACGAACTAATTGGCTTAAGCAAAACACGTAAAAACATCAAGCAAGCAAGAAAGATTTACGAACTTTTGGGGATGAAACCGCTACACTTTGTGGAACTACAAGATAGAATTTGCATAGTTATTGGCAAAAGACGCGGGATTAGCGCAGGCAACATTAAGAAGGTTGAAGAATTCATGAAGAAGAAGGTTATGGTGATTTGGAAGGGTGAAGAAGAAGGGTTACTCATGGGTTTGCATGATGCCGAGAGAAAATTCCTCGGGATAGGTGTTCTACATGAAATTGATTATATGAGAAAAATTATAAAAATTCTCACTCCTGTTTCCGAAAAAATTTCAATAGTCACCATAGGAAGAGTTAAACTTGACAAAAACTTGAAAGAAATTCCAGCTTTTGCAGAAGAAAACCTATAGAACTTCCCGATGTTTAAGAAAATTTTTAAAGGCAACAGCTAAGTTTCCGTGTAATAGCTTTTTCCAATCCCTCGTTAACTAAGGCTTTCAGAACTTCGAAGGAAGCAACGAAAATTCCATGTCTGCTGGAGTGTTCTGAACAACCTCTTTTATTCGCCTTATGATTTTATAAATCGGTAGTGTTCTTTTGAAATTCCCGAAACCCGTCGCTTTTTAGAAGCCACCTTTAACTCTTTGATTAGGGTCTCACTTCAGCGTATGGAAAATACCTTGCAATTTTTTTGACCAATTCAGTCGTTTTTATCTCACAACTGCTTTGATGGACAAAGCATGTTCACTGGACATTGCTTGCACAACGGATTTCTAGCCCTACAATATTTTCTACCAAGCAAAATCAGCAACACGTGAAGCCGCAAGTAGTCTTTTGGATTGTAAAGTGATTGAAGGGATTCACGAACAGCTTCGTAATCTCCATTTGCAGGTGCTAAACTCAACCGTTTTGCTACACGATTAACATGGGTGTCCACAGGGATTGTAGGTTTTTCTGCACAAAAGAGTAAGACAACGTCGGCTGTTTTTGGGCCAACCCCCGGAAGCCGCAAAAGTGTTGTCCTTGCTTGTTCGAAGGGCAACGACAATATTGGTGTTAGGTTGCCGTGGAATTTTTCAAGAATTATTTTTGAAATTTGTTTTATTACTTTGGCTTTGTTTCTGTATAGACCAGCCACTTTCAAGCATTCTTCAATTTGGCTTGTTTCGGCGTTCGCCAATGCTTCGGGTGTTATTTTGAATTGTTTCGAAAGGTTTCCGAAGGCTTTTGCCGTGTTTCTGTTAGCTGTGTTTTGTGAAATTATTGTTACGATTAAAGTTTCGAAAGGTTCTCTGTCAGAGGTTACCCATTTCGGCATTGTGAAATTTTTTCGGAGTATTTGCAGAATTTTTTCCGCGCGATTTTCAGCCATTTTTTTCATCACTTTTTGAAAACAATAAATAGTGAGTGCATGAAGCTATAAATAAGCAATGGAGACTCATTAATGGAACGCGCCAAGATTATTAAAGATGAAATAATTGAACGAAACATACATTTTCTAGCAGTATACGTGGAAGCAAAAAATTCATGTTTAATTCTACTAAGCGAAAACGAAGACAAACTCGGAACACTGGCGATTGCCGTTCCAAAACCAAAGGATTTGCTTGGACCACCCTCGTCATCCGTTCTTTTAGGCAACAAGAATGCGATTTCAGCCCGCATGTTCGCCGAGTATTTAGCTTCGAGAAAGAAAAAAATAGCGTTAGTTTCCATATATTTGGAAACAATCGACGAAATGCAAGCGCAATCAATTTTCATGAAGCTCATTGAAAAAGTTGTCCACACTGAGCCTGAAAAAGAGGGAGCAATAGCATGAGCCTTAGAAGTTTTCTTGAACGAATGGAAGCAAAGAAGGAAGTGTTGCACGTCGAAGATGAAGTGTCAACGCGTTTTGAAGTTCCGTTTATCATAAAAAAATTTGACAAGGAAGCCTCAATTCTCTTGTTCGAAGAAGTAAAAAATTATAAAACAAAAGTTGTTGCTAACGTTTGCGGAAACCGAAAGAGGATTTGTGCAGCTCTCGATATTGGTCATGATGAACTTTACAGAAGATTGATGGAGGCTTGGCGTTCACCAAAAAAACCTAAAATTGTTGGAGATGGTGCAGTGAAGGAAGTTGCTGAAAAGCCTGATTTGTCTAAGATTCCGGTTTTAACGCATTTTGAGAGGGATGCTGGCCCCTACATTACTTCAGCAGTCATATACGCAAAAAGTGTTGAGGGAAACGTCGAGAACGTGTCAATTCATCGCCTTCAAGTTTTAGACAAGAAGCGTTTGGCGATTCGTTTGGTCCCGAGGCATCTTTTCAAATTGTGGCAGATGGCAAAGGAGGCTGGTGAAGATTTGGACATGTCAATTTCCATTGGTGTTCATCCAGCGGTAATGTTGGCAGCCTCTTCACCTGTTCCTTTCGGCGTGAACGAGTTTGAAGTTGCAAATGCATTGCTTAATGACAACCTCAATTTGATTGAGTGCAAGCATGTGGATGCTTATGCTCCGGCGGATGCTGAACTGGTTTTGGAAGGCAGAATTTCTGCGACAAAAGAGGTTGTAGAAGGACCTTTTGTTGATATAACTGGAACATACGACATTGAAAGGAAGCAACCCGTTGTAGAAGTCATGGGCGTTATGCATCGTGAAGACTATGTTTATCAGGCGCTTTTGCCGTCTGGGGCTGAGCACAGGCTTCTGATGGGTTTGCCGCATGAAGTCTTGATTTGGGAGGCTGTTTCAAAGGTTGTGCCAAAAGTCTATGCTGTTAACCTTTCAGTTGGTGGAAGCGGGTGGCTTCACGCAATAATATCCATCGAAAAACAGCTTGATGGCGATGGAAAAAACGCTTTGTTGGCTGCTTTTGCGGCACATCCAAGCCTGAAACATGCTGCTGTTGTGGATTCCGACATTGACGTATACAATGTTTCTGATGTGGAGTGGGCCGTAGCAACCCGTTTCCAAGCCAGCAAAGACTTGATTGTCATAGAGAACGCGCGGGGTTCAACATTGGACTCGTCTGCTGATCAAGAGACGGGTTTAACAGCTAAAATGGGTGTTGATGCTACTAGACCGTTGACTAAGCCTAGGGAGAAGTTTGAACGTGCAAAAATTCCCGCGAGTGAGCGTGCTGAAACTCTTGTTCGTAAATTGCTTGGCTTGTGAATCTAATTTCTGCACACTAATTTATATATGGGCTTAAGAATACAAAAGTCGGTGGCTCCATTGCCGCATGAGAAAAAGGAGGAACGTCACTTGTCTCTGAAGGTTGAGGATGTAATGGTGAAGGAAGTAATAACAATTGACGAAAATTTAACGGTTAAGGAAGCAGCCGAGGCTATGAACAAATTTGGGATAGGCTGTTTGATTGTGGTTAGGAAAGGAAAAGCCATGGGCATAATAACTGAAAGAGACCTCTTAAAGCGGGTTGTTGCAGAGGCGAAAGATGCAAACGAGACTAAAGTGAAGGATGTTATGAGTAGCCCTTTGGTTGTTGTTGAACCGAATACGAATTTAGAAGAAGCCGTGAAATTAATGTTTAAGATGAAGATTAAGAAGTTACCAGTGGTTGACGAAAAACGTTTGGTCGGCTTGGTTACGTTGACTGATATAGCTCGTTTTCAGCCTCAAGTGATAAAGATACTGAAACAATTTGCCATGAAGCAAGCTGCACCGAAAAGCATTAAAAAAGTTATTGACTATTACGTTGTCTGACAAGCCTCGTGGTTTTCGCTTGTGTTTTACTTTAAAGAAGTTTAAATGTCTAATTTGAATTTTAATAGATGATAAAAGGGATTCGGTGAACGATGAAGAAAACTTTAGTGTTGAAAGTTGATTCGCAAGAGCCTGAAATGGAAAAGATTCGAGTAGCAGCGGACTTTATTAAGAAAGGCTGTTTAGTGGCTTTTCCAACAGAAACCGTCTATGGTTTAGGTGCAAATGCGTTGAGTCCAAAGGCGGTTTTGGCTCTTTTTGAGGCGAAAAAGCGTCCTCTCGATAACCCGCCCATAGTGCATGTAGGAGACCTGAAAGTCGTTCACAGATTAGCCAAAGAAGTCCCGACTAAAGCTGAAAAGCTTATGAAGACGTTTTGGCCTGGACCATTAACGTTGATTTTTAAGCGTTCGGAAATTGTGCCAGATGTTACTGTTTGTGGTTTGGATACCATAGCGATTAGAATGCCTAGGCATAATGTTGCTTTGGCTTTGATTAGGGAAAGCAACTGCCCTATCGCTGCTCCAAGTGCAAATCTTGCTGGAAAGCCCAGCCCAACAACAGCGAAGCATGTTTTGGATGACCTTAATGGAAGGATAGATGCTGTTTTGTATGCCGGACCGACCCGCATTGG
>DAOUTL010000197.1 GCA_030626685.1 Candidatus Bathyarchaeota archaeon
GATTCGTACATAAATTCTCTTTAACATTTTCGTCCCTGAATTTTCTTATCCCTTCTATTTTAGATAGTTGACATTCTGTAATTCGGATGCAATGTATGCTGCCGTATTCGTCAACGATTCTATTGAGAAATTCGAAGACTGGGCGTTGAGTGTGAATGAAGTGTTGTTTTGGGTTTGTTCTTCCGTATTTTTGGCTTATTCCCATTATGGCGACGTTTACGGCGCCGCAGATGCTTCCGGTTCTTGCGATGCCGCCGCCGTAGGCTGTTACGGTCTTAGGAGTTACGTCTATTTTGTAGTATTCCTTGAAAATAGCCATGTACACGGATTCAGCACAATTCCAGCCTTCAACATTAAAATAGTGTAAGGCTTTGTTCACTATGGTTTCTTTGGTTTTAGTGTTTGACATAGGAATTAGATGAGAATTTAACAGATTTAAAGGTATATGCGGGGTTTTGGTGGTTGAGGGTTCGCAGGAGATTGATGAGGAGTTTACGAAGAAGCGGATGATTGAGATGGGAAGGAACTGGCGAAGTATGGTATTGAGCGCACAGGGACTAGACCCCTTCTAAGGTTTTCTGCAATGAATTCATAATAGGCTTTAGATGCGAAAGTTTGTGACAGTCGAGATGAAGTGATTTTGGATGTGTTGCGTGCTGCCGGGCTTGACGGTTTGTCGCCTAAAGAGATTCACGCCAAAGTGCGCCGTTACGGCTTGAAATATCATCATATTACTCGCAGGATTAAACGTATGAATAAACGGATGCAGAATGAGATTGGTGAACGCGTAGCCGATAAAGTCGGTAGAAACTGGGCTTTGAGCAATTTTATGTTTCGCAATTGGAGTATTAAGAAAAAGGAGATTGAAACTGAAATATAGGACGTTGGGCTTTAACAAGTCTAGCTTATGAAGTTAGGAAAAAGAGACTTGCTAATATAGTCCGCGTAAATCACCCTATTTCGGATGTTACCGTTGCTGTCGTATCACAGTCACATAAATTTTAAAAGTTTCCACTACCTAATTGCATGGGGCAACGATAAAAGCTAAACGGAGGTGAAAGTTATGGAGAAAGGTTTAACCTTCAGAAAAATGCCCAAAGCGCACGAAAACCACTTGTGTTACATGATTGCAAGGAAAGGTCTTCTTACGACCATTGACGTCGAAAGAGTCAAGCCTTTAGTGAGTCCTGCAAACTACATGTGCACAACCTGCGGTCGTGTGGCCGCAAAAGCAGAAAATCTTTGCGATCCTATCAAACTTGAGTAGGCACATCGGTGTAGCTTGTAGCAAGGATTGATTTAGTACCCGCTACGAATGTGTTGATGGATCTATTCTGGTACTTCTAATTCTTACTTTAAAGGGAAAAGTAAGGGTAGAATTGGAGCAGCATCAAATCAACTAATGCGCGCACTCATGAAATCAGAGAAAAACTTAGCTGAATGCAACTAAATAATATAGCAAATCCTTTATGTTGCGTCCTGTGCATTACCATATTTTTGGCAGCTGGAAAAACAGCATGCTTCAACCCACGCGATCCTCGGCTGCCTGAGACTTGCTGTTTTTCTCCAGCCGACTAATCATATAGGTTGGCCTGTGTGCTTGGGGAATAGAGTAATCAACCTGTTTGTAGTGAGCATCGTAACCCTGACGATTTTGAGAAGAGTAGCTTTCGCATTACTACGGTTTCTGAAGAAGGAGGTATTAAGGAGAGAGCTTGGTTAAGACTTAAAAGGTTCAAGCCGTTATTGGTTGCAAGTTTGACAATATCCTAAACTATGTGTTTGCAAGCAAAAGTTATATGAAAACGATTGCGCAACAAACTCTAGCATAATGGAGAGTGTAATGTAGTTTGGATGTTGTTGTTTGTGTTAAGCATGTTCCAGAAACAGCAGAAGCAGAACTGAAAATCGACACCAGCTGCAAGATCATAGAAAAAACAGGTTTAGTCTACGACATCAACGAGTGGGACGACTACGCCCTAGAAGAAGCAGTACGCATAAAAGAAAAATTCGGTGGAGCAGTCACAGCCATAACCATAGGCCCACAAGACTCAGACTCTACGCTGCGCAAGTGCCTAGCCC
>DAOUTL010000015.1 GCA_030626685.1 Candidatus Bathyarchaeota archaeon
TTGGAAGGATGTCTTTTAGGATTTGTTCGAGTTGGAATTCGCCGTATTCTGCTCGGCCTCGGGTTACTTTGAAGAGGTTTTCTAGGCTTTGGGTTGCGTTTTGGATGTCGCTGGCTCTTTGTTTTATTGCGCCGATGTCTTTGTCTATTCCGAGTTCTTTCCAGCATGTGGCTATTGCGCCTTTAACGACTTCTTGGTCTACTGAGATTTTTCCGAGTTTGCCGGATAGTTGTATGAGGATGATTAGTATGGCGAGGACGAGGAGAAGCACTAAGGCAATCAGAATTTCAACCATTATAGTCACTTGGCGTAAAATTTAGTTCAAAACCATATTAACCATTATGAATTGGTAAGCAGTATTTTGGATGCAGATTCCGTATCAGATTTTGAAATGGAGATTTCTCCCGCATAATCCCCCTTTTTCTGTTTCCTCTTCTTTTTATGGATGTGTGGTTTTGTGTTTAGTTTTAAATATGGAGTGGTTAGATAGTGATTTTGTTTGGAAGGCAGGAGGTCTATGTGATGGTTGTTGAGGCTACTGATTCATTTGTAAGGGTTTGTGAGAAATTGGATGAGTTGAGGTTTAAAGGCACTGTTAATTGGGATCCTCTCGGAAGGAATATTTTTGGAAATCCTCGTTTAAAGGCTTCAACTCGTTTGTTACTCTTCTGGCTTTGCAGCATCATCGACCAATTCTACGGTTATGTTACCATATGGACAACCGGAGAAAAGGCGATGTTAAAACTGTTAGAAGGCCACCCGCGAACGTTTTCTGCGGTTAGACAGAAAATAAGAAACATTAGGAGAGATGGTAAGGGGAATGTCATGGGAGATATTTTTACTAATGGTGAAAAATTTGCCTTAGTAAGAGACGATTACAGGCGAATCAGAAATACCTTCGAATTCTTAACCCAGTATGGGGGACCTGACGTAGGTTTAGATGTAAAATTTGTTAAAGTTTTAGGCGAGCTCATATTCGGATGTTATGGGAAAAACGGTGTTTTCAAAATGGCTTATTTCCTTGACGGTTGGATGTTCAGTCATATCCCCGTTCTAACAGATCCCTCACCAGCTGAGCTGCAGAGATTTCGAGACAAACCACGGAAAAGATTATGGATGTTTATGATGCTTTTGAGAAGGGATCCAGCGGTGCTAAATTTACTCAAGGAAGCTCTTATCGAGGTTTACGGTGGAGAGAGCGGCAGCGTTCTCTTTGATACGTGGAGTGCACAAAACAAGTTTGATCCTAAGGAAATTGAGTTGCCCGGAGATATGTGGAATCAACGATTGTTCAAGGCGTTGCTGAGCGAACTTCCAGCGTTCTTTAAGCTAAAGCCTAAGGAAACAGCGAGGGAATTGGCGTTAAAATATGATGTCTCGCCATCTGTTTTTGATGTAACATTTGAGCTGGGAGCCAACAAATGTAGGTTTATGGAATGCAGTTTGTGTCCCTTCGGCGATAATGCCCTGTGTCATAAAGGAAAGGAAAATTTTTGTTCGATTGTTGATTGGCTCTTTCCCTACTATGTAAAAGATGATTACGGGAAAATATGTAGCCCAGAAAATTGTCCAATTGGTAAAGATTTGGGCAAGGGTATGTGCACTCGCCAAATTGATAGAGAGATAACTCATTGACCCATTTGGAAAATTCAAAAAAATAGAGAGAAATGCTGGCAGATGTATCGAAAAGTTGATTTTCGTTTTGCTCTTACTTTTATGGGAGGATAGGGATTAATGGAAGAAAGGCAAGTTTTGTGTTTTATTCCTTGTTGTAAGAGTAAATTTGCATTAGGAAAAATTGTCGGTGGAGGGAGGGTTTTAACGGAAAATGACCTACCGAATACGTGGAATTTGCTTCGAAAGGGGAGAGATGGGATGCATATAATGGCTGACGAAATGAGGGACATTTACATTAATCTTAATTCTCCGCGAACTTCAGCGATTTATCTTTACACTGGGGCTATGTATCGCCAATTTCACAACTTGAACAGTATTTTGAAAGGAATGAAGGAAGGTCGTTTGAGATTATTCATTATTTCCGCATGGTATGGATTGGTTGATGCGTTTGAACCTCTACATGCGTATGAAGCAAAAATGCAGGGAAAGGTTGCGAAGCACTGGAGAAATTTTAAGTTGGAGGAAATAATTTGCGATCTTTTGTTAACTTTAAACTCCTCCAACGTAGTTGGATTTTTTGCTGGTGAGAAATATTGGTATGGTCCAGGGGCAAAGTATAGATATTTTTTCACGGAAGGTTTAAAAAGGGCTCTCAGGAGGGGTTTAACGACGCGGATTAGCGGCTGCTTTTACCGAGCATCCGGTTTGGGAGCTATAGCTATTCTGAGCGCTCTTGGCCGAACATTGATTGATTTTGTAGAATCCGATTTCAGTGAAGATTTCGTTTTAGGTGTTGAAAGAAATCGAAGAATCAACGGAAACATAATAGTTGGTTTCGAGAGAATTCAATAGAGCATCAATGATCGTGGACGTAGCTCTAAGCTGTGCATGCTATGTTTAGGTTCGTTGTCTGGTTTTTCCTCTTCTCCTGAGCCACTCTCGCAGAAAGTTGACGGCTGATTGGGTGGTGTAAAATTTCCTAATATTCAGGGTGCGACAGTGCATAAGTGGATTTCTTCCATAATTTGCAAAAATCTTCAGGTTAGTCTCGACATCGCCTAATTCTTCCTCGTTAGCCGCGAAAATTTTTCGGTATCTTTTTATGATTTGTATATAATCCGTTAGATCAGCGTAATTTATCAATTCTTCTTCCGGTTCAATTCCCCACTTAATATCGGTAGCCTCTCTTTCTCTCCATTTATTAACTATTGCTGGTAGCTCGTTATTCAGCCTTTTTATAAAGCCCTTCCCAATTATGTCTTTTATAAAGTTTCGTAGTTCCTGTTCAAAAGAGCTTATTAAAAGGTAGAATCTTCCCAGGTCTTCAGCGTTAACAACTTGCTCTAAGGAAGGAGTTGGTGGTTGCATTATCGTTGTTGGTCTTATGCTAGCCTCATCCACCAGTTTCATATGAAGCCTCAGCTGCCCTCCTTTCCCACTCATCACACATTCGATCTGTTCATCGGGAAGCAGATGTTTAGGCAAAATATTTTTTAATGCGTTTACATGGGCGGCGACTCCCGCAGATGATCCCAAAATGCCCTCTTTTGAAATTATGGCTCGACCGAGCCAACTCAAACGTTGACCGTAGTTTTTTATATCTTCAGCCGGAATTGAGACGACTTCGCCAGCTCTTACACGGTTCAAGATGGATTCTAAACCGCCAACTCTTGCGAAAATCCTCGTCCAGGCTTTGTTATATTTTGAGGACATTTCCTAAAACCAGCCAATAAATTTATTAACAATTCCACAATTAAATTTAGTACTCCTATCTTTAAACTCTTACCGGTCAATTTCAAGAATTCATGCTACTTTGTCTATATCAGCTCGTACATTGGCATTAAATAAACACGCTTAAGGATTATGCTCACGGCTTTCCAAGTAGAGTCTAAGATTCAGAGTCTAAGCTTGAATCGGCATCCTCTTCAGTATGTTTGTTACCTAGCTCATTTTAAAGAACAGAAATCTATTATTCTGTAAATGTTAGGTCGAATTCAAGCACATAAGGACATAGAATTGGATAGTGTATGATTTTTTGATCCTTTTTGTGTTTGTAGTAGGCTACTATTTTTATGTGGTATTTTCCTATAGTTCCGTAGAGATCTTTTCCTGACATATTCTAGTCGACTCTCCTTTTTGAACTCATTAATAGCCACCACTATTTCTGTTTGCTCGGGGAGTATGCTTTCTATGTCCTGATGACTGAGCTTTGGCGTGGCTTTTCTATTTCCCCTTTGAATATGGGAGTGAAAGTAGCCTACATGTTGAAGGTTTAAAAGCTTTGGCAAAATTTGCTGAACTCGCATTTCTCTTTTCCAACGTGGTTCCACTTCTGTTAACTTTCTCTTAGCTGTTTGGTAAGGTATAGCATACTCTACGACTATTCGTTTCGAAGGCTGTAGCCAAGGAGGGTACCTAAGCACTCTTTCTTGTAAACCTCAATCGCTGAAAGGATCATGCCTACGAAGGCTTTGTCGTATAGAAAATATCCAATTGCAACACCAGTGTTACATTGTGGTTATTTTTTCGGCTTTATTCGTGGGCCAAGTCCACCATTGTGTGCACTTAAAATAAAGCTTAGTTTGTTTCCTTTGAAGTATTCTCTGAATTAGTTGCCACATTGACATTTGTGCATTTTTACTTTAAATATGCCGTATTTCCAGCTTTTGGTTTGTTTGGTGACTTCTTTTTTGCATTTTGGGCATTTAGCCATCTTAATTCCCTTAGTATTTCGACCTTTGATTATTTATGATTTTTACTTTTTCTAGGATAAGCCGGACAGGTTTGATGTAAAATTTAAGTTATTTTGATAGAGCGTACATGTATTCTGGATAACGGGTGTGTATTGGTATAACTTCTTTAGGTTTGATTTTTTGAATTATTGGTTTAAGTTCGTATGGGTAGTAATGCCCTGATACTCTTATGTTGTATGGTTGTAGTCCGTAGAGGCTTAGCCATCTGGTCAGTCTTTCTATATCAAAAATCGCTTCTTCATCGCTCGGTTCAGATATCATCAGGATTACTGGTGCTGTTACTAATTCATCACTGAGTGGTTCGAATTTTCTAAGAATTTCATCAAGTCGTGCAATGTCCGTTACCATGCAGTATCCGCTTAGTTCTTTTTTGACTTCGCCAATGGATATCCTGTTTAATATTGTGCTTTCCTTGACTGTATCTTCTAGGACTACTGTTTTTTCCAGTACACATTTAATTTTGGGGGTCGCGGAGTAAAGAGCTTCTAAAATTTTTGCCAATCTTGGTGAGGCTAAAAGCAGTTTTTTCCTTCTAGTCTTGGCTACTGAAGCTATCAGCACAAGACTTTCTGCATCGAGTTGATGAATCGCTGTCAGTACTAGTTTCTCCTTTTCGAAGAGTCTATTTATTGTTTCTTTGGCTTCATTGGGTCTTATTGGGGTTAGGGGTCTGCCTAGGTTTGTGCCTTCGATTATTAACTTGTCTATTTTTATGTCTGTGTTTTCTTCAAGATACTTGAAAATCGTTTCTTTATGGAGGATTTGGTTAACAGTTTTTATGCTGGTTAATCTTAAGTCTCCAGTGTAAAGAATTGTTTCGTCAGATCCGAAAAATATGAAAGCGTGCGCTGGGTATGCACTGTGTGAAACTGGAATTGCAATTACGTTATTCTTATCGGTTCTGTATTTTATTGTGTCTTCGGTTTTTACAAAGAATCTTGGAGGTATGAATACTGGCCATGAAGGTGACATTCTCCATCCTTCTTCGAGGGCTTGATATATTCTGAGCGAGGGTAGTTTGACAACAGTTTCGCATGGTATATTGCTTAAAAGACCTAAATGGTCTAAATGAAAATGGGAAATATAAATGGTCTCTATGTTTTCGTAGGTAGCTACTGCTGGAATTATCCGAAGTTGTCGGAGTTCTGGTATACCGAGAGGTTGTATTAGCCTAGAATAAAATGCTTTGAAAACGGAGAATCTTATCCCCTGATCGAACAAAATTACCTTGTCTTTATCGGTTATTCTTACGCAGTTGCCTCCGATTTCTCGTTTTCCGCCTAAAATTTCTATTTGAACCATACTTCTCTCTCAAAATGATAGTCTATACCTGCGTTCCATTACAGTTTTTACCTTCATGTTAGTTAGGGGATCTCTAATCGCTAGTATTTCCGATCTTTCTCTTCCAACGTTATACACGAGGTATAACCAATAGTTTTTTCTTCTTTTTTCGGCCTCTTTATACTCGCTTTCTGTCAATTCAACTACAAATGCTCTGCCTTCATGACCTTTAACTTCGATGTATCTTACTTCGCCAGCTTTTGGGTCGGTGCTTTTTATATCGTAGTGTTCAAATTGTGAGACGTCTATTGGGTCTCGTCCGTTTTCTTTTTCGTATTGGAAGGCTCTTTTCATAGCTTGTTTTTCAGTAATTTTTCTCACAACAGGACTTGCTCTGGGTACTTTATCTTTATTTTCGGTTATTCTATTTATGACGCCTATAAGGTTGTCAACCTTTACGTTCATAAGTTCTGGTTTTGGCAACCAGTCTCTGTCTCTGTCCCTCCATTCCTTTTGGTTGAGTGTATGTACATATCTTAAATATTCTAAGCTAATATAACGAATAAGATCTTCTACGGTTCCTTTTACTCGTGTTTTTACTTTTTCCGGTGGATTCGTTGTGGTATGTTCGTCTGGAATGGTTGCAATGTTTTGGAGTGCTTCCGAAATGTACGTAGTTAATTGTGCTCCTCTTAGAATTTCTACACCTTTTTCTTCTTCTCCTTTAACAAGTATGCCAACAGGTTCTGAGTATATTATGTCTTTGTTATGGAGTATTTGTGCTTCAATTAAGTAAAGATCCTCTATTTCGTTTCCGTAAGCGATAATGCAAGGTATTTTCGTTGCTTGTTTTGGAGCTTTTTGAATTATCGCGTTAAGAATGGCGAAGCACCTGTAATGTTTATCAATTATCTGAGGAGCTGCGCTACCTAGGATTATCAACTCTTTTTGGGGATCGTAAATTATGCTTAAATATTGTTTTGCCAACGGAATTACGGCTTTAATCAGTTTTTTCAGGCTGTCTTCTATCTCTAATATGCTTTTGAAGCCTGTACTTCTGTTGATTAGCATCTCTAGATGAAGTGGGTTCACTTGGGGAAAAACTGAGTTTCTTTGAAGTTCGTTGTTTAAGTTTTTCAGGGTTATTAGGATTTTATCAACAAGTTCGCTTAAGGAGTCTCTTCCACCACGAACGTACGTGTTGATGAGTTCATATTCTGTAGCTTTCATCCTTCGTTTACCCTTTGAAAGTTCTACGAGTGGGAGCTTTGATGTATCTGCTTTTTCTCTCATGTCTAATACGAGGACGTATTCGCCTACTAACGGTCTGGCTTTTGTTGCCCTATCTAGTTCTAAGAGTTTTCTATACACAATGTCAAGGGCATCTGAGTCTATTTCGGCTGTGAGAAGTATAGTATAAACATCTACTTTTTTTGTTTGCCCGAGTCTCCATACTCTTCCCACTCTTTGTTCAAGTTTCACTGGAGACCAAGCTATTTCGTAGTTTATGAGTATGTTTGCAACTTGTAGGTTCAGCCCTTCAGAGGCTACATCGCTCGCGACCAGAACCTTACACTTAGGGTTCTTTTCGAATTTTCTTCTAATTTTTTTTAGCTCTTCTTCTTTCCTAGATTCTTCACTAGTAAGTTTGACGACTGCTTCTTGACCAATTTCATCGATTAGCTTATCGTAGACGTATTTTACCGTGTCTTTAAATTCACTAAACAGTATAATTTTTGACCCTTGTTTGATGTAATGTTTAACGTATTCTATGATTGCGCTTAATCGGCTGTCTTTACCTTGTATTTTCTCTGCCAATTCATAAAGGGTTGTTAATTCTTTCATTTCTCTTTCATTTAAGAAAACGGAGCATTCTTCAGCGAACTGATTAACTTGTTCGTCTGGCTCCAGTTCTAAGTCTTCTTCGCCGTAGTCATCAAATCCAAAACCGAACACAGAGTCGGCTATGCTTCTTATTTTCTGGTTAAGTTTTGCCTCGATTTCCTCAGGAGTAGCGCTTGATAAGATAACTGCCCTTTTTCTAATCACGTTTTCCAATGTTTTCATGGCAGCGTAGGGACTTGAGGTTGCTCTCTTGAATATTATTGTCATTAGTAGCCCAATGGCTCTTGGAGGCTCTTGCATTCTTTCGTAGTAGTCGATTATTTTTGTTCGCATGAAATTCATCAGTCTTTTTTGAAATTGTTCTTCTTCTTTAGTTGCTTGGACTACTAGGGCGTTAAAGTCGCATTCTGGGAAAATGTTGCGTTTTTCGTATATTTTGTTAACTTCTTCTTTTCTTCGTCTGAAGACTGTTACGTTGTGTGTTAGGCTGTAGAACTCTCTGTTATTGAGGTATTCGCCTTTTGCAAGGTATGGATCTAAGAGGGTTAATCGTGCTAGGTAATCTTCGGGTATTCCCCGGTGGGGCGTTGCTGTTAGCATAAGGACGTTTGTACTCGGTTTTCCTATTATCTGTCCTATTTTTTGTAGTCGTTCTGTTCCTATTCCTAGTCTGTGTGCTTCGTCTACTATTACGATATCCCATTGGACTTGCTTTATCTTACTGAAGTATCTATATGGTGGTTCATTTCTCTTCACCAAGTCTATTGAAGCAATGTAGCAGCCTTCTGGAAATTGTCTTGCTTCGAGATCTTTTATGGTGTTGCGTTCGATTCTGTGGATTTTTACGATTCCGATTCTTCTAAGTTCTGTTATCCATTGGTTGATTAGGATTCTAGGGACGAGTATTAGAGCTCTTTTTGCTTTTCCAGTTTTTATTAGTTTTCTTAGTAAGGCTAGGGCTGTTATTGTCTTTCCGAGACCTATTTCGTCTGCAATGAGTATTCTTATTGGTTTTCGGAAAAGAAGTCTTGAGGCTACTTCAACTTGATGTAGATATGGCTCAACTGGTCTTGCACTTGCTTCTGGTATGAGAAAGTTGAAGAAAGGGTTATAACATGAATAGTTTTCCAAAATCTTGTTAAGGAGTGTAAATATTTGTTTCGAGTTTTCCATTGGATTGCACCTAAATCAGTTGGTATAAGGTTTTGAAGGCTTTTGCAGGGCGGAAAAGTTCTATTCTCCTCCGTGTCCTGCTGAATATCTCTTTGAATATTGATGCCCAGTAATGTGCTTCGTATGCTCCTAGGTCTTTTACGATGTCTTTTAGCTTGTTTGCTATCAGCGGATTTCGTATGCTTTGTCTGACTGTTGCATATATCATTAGTTTTTCGTATTTGTCTTCTTCATTTACTCTGAGCAGTAGGTTTGGTTGGGGTACTGTACTTTTTGTTTCTTGTTCTTGTTTTTCGCAGGTTATTCCTTCTGCAAGCTCTTTCGCTAAAATTTCCAGTTCAGTTGGGTCGCAGCGTACTTGTACTTCTGGATTTTGTTTTTTCTTTTTGGTGTTTGATGCAATGTAAGGGTAAAAAGAAGCAAGCGTTATTATCTTTGGTTGAGTTTTGTTATTTATTCTTCTCCAAACTTTAATTGCTTTAAATTTTACTTGCCTCTCTATTCTGGTGGTTTCTTCAAACATGGTTAGTTTCATCCTTGTTTTAGAAGTCGGTATTTTATGTTCTTTAGGTCTTGACATGATGCTACTAAAATTTCGTTAACTACTAAGCCTTCTTCTAATCTTATATCTGTGTTGAAAGTTTTGACTGTTCCTTCCGTTGTGTCTGTTGATTCTTTTATCAGGTGTTTGAATATTGCGGGGTCTGTGTTTAGGACATTTATGTCGATTTTGCATATTCCAGAAGTTATTGTTGCATTTCCGTCTAGAACGCTTGTGAGTTCTCTCAGCATTGGTTCTATTGTATACATTAAACTAGTGAAGGATTCAAAGTCTGATGTGCTGATTTGTATTAATTTGCGCCCTATGTGTTCGTTTGTTAGTTTGTGTACTTCTTCGAATTTTATTTCTGGAAGAATTTCGATTGTAAGAGTTTTGGTGATCTTTGTTTTCTTTGGATCTTTGGCTATTGCGTTGAGGTTGATGGTCAGAAGTCTTGGTTGTTTAGGCGCTTTAAGTTTCCATTTTGCCGAGAAGGGTGGTTTTCCTTTTTCTGGGATTATTTTCCCTTCTTCTGCTTCTAGTTCTATTTCATAGTTGAATGTACCTATTTGCTCTACGTCTACAGCTATTTCGATTGATTCGTTGATTTTTGAGCGAACGAAGTCGGGACTTAAGATGACGTCAAACTCTTCTCTGATGGTTTCTAAATGTTCTATTATTGGGTAAGTTCTCAGTGTTTCTTCAAATTCTGGTTGTTTTATTACTTCGCTGAGTCTTCTTTCCATTCCTTCTATTAAAACTGCGTACCATATGCGTTTTTTAGCACCTTCTTCCTCAAATGTTCCTTCTTTTTTGAGCAGCGTTTCCGCAAATTCTTTTGCCGCAAGTCTCCAAGGTATTATTGTGTCTTCTTGATCTATGAATGTTGGTTCGTCCCCTCTTTCTATTCCTTCCATGGGTTTCTCTTCGTATACTTTTTTCCAGCGGAGTCTGTTTTCTCTTACGCTTCTTATTGCTATGTCTAGGTTTGCTACTCCTTCTCGTAGGGCTGTTCTGAGCATATCAAGAGTGATTATTGGCAGTTTTGGGTTTGTTAAGAAGTATCCGAGTAGGTCGCTTATGCCTATTTCTCGATCTCCTTCTTTTAAGCTCGTTCCTAGTCTTTCATTTAGGAGGAAGTCTAGTCCTTCGAAGTTTATTGTGTAGTCTGGTGGGATTTTTGCTATGCTTCTGTCTTGGAGTGTTAGTTCTGCTTGGGATATTATTGATCTTGAGGGTGATACCTTTGTGGTTGCTACATCGTCGGTTTTCTTTTCCGTACAGTATTTTGGGTATGAGATCGTGTCTAGCGCTGATAGGGTTCTTCTTAGGATTTCTCCGTATTTTGTTCTTATATAGGTGTCTGCTTTTCTTTTTTGTATATCTCTGATGGTTTCGTCTGGGTAGATTTGGTCGAGTTCTGTTGTTATTTTGTTTGCAGCTATGTACTTCTTTACTTCTGTTAGGAGTCTATCGATGAGGCTTTCATCACTTGGGTAAAGAACTGTAACGGTGTTTCTGTAGGTTCTTGTTCTTCCATCTTCTTCGTATATAAGTTCGTAGAGTTCTTCTTCGGCTGGTTTTTTGAGGAGAACAAGCAATGTGTAGTTTTGTATTCCTTTGAGGATGGTTTTTTCTTCTGGTGTAATTATTGTACAGTTTTTTTCTATGAAGATTTTTGGTTTGATCTCTTCTCCTAGTCTTCGGCGTTTCCGTCTTCCGGCTACTATGTCTATGTCTGCTGTGAGGATTTTGTTTGTTAGTTCTTTGAGTTGTTTGTATGCTTCTCTGTTTTCTATGTCTTTGGCTCTTCTTTCTATGGTTTCTACTATCGTTGGGAAGGGTGTAAACCATGCTCTTTCGTCTCGTAGTTGGAAGTGTATTAGGGTGCTGTCCATTTCTTCGAGTATGTCGTATATGTCGGCGATCTTGTAGTCTTGTTTTTTGAAGAAGGCTGTTTCATAGGTCATGAAGGCTGTTTCTTGTTTTGTTGGGAATGGTTTGGCTGGGGTGAGTATTTCTGCGCCGTAGGTGAAGGTTTTTAGGAATATGGTTATTGCCATTTTGTAGGCTAGTTCTGGTTTTGATGTTTGTTCTACTCTTCCTAGGTTTCCTGTTTCAGTTACTATGTCTTTGTTTAGTGCTGCGTCGTATGTTCGGTAGGTTGTTGTTATTAGTTTGCTTCTTATGTTTGGGTTTGATAGGTCTATGTGCCAAGGCATTATTAGGTCTGGGTTTTCTTTCTTGTTTTTCCATAGGGTGCGGGTTACTTCTCTCGTTATTCTTAGGGCGTCTCTTGTTTTTTGCAGTTCTGGTGATCTCGTTACTACTTCGTATAGGATTGAGACATATGTGGGGTGATATGGGTAGTAATCTGCTATTTTTCTAGCTTCTGCTATGACTGTTTTTCCGAATATTTCTGGGTTTTCGTTGTAGGTTGCTATGTATTTTCTTTGGGTTTCTGTGGCTTCTGTACTGGTTATTTGTTTGAACGTTCTCTTCTTTAAAACTTCTATCACGTCGGTTGCCGTTAATGGTATGTCTATTTTGCCTACTACTCGGCCTATTGACCTGTGGACTTTCCGTGCTTCTTCTCTAAAGGCTTCTTCATATATGTATGATTCTTTTTCTGCGCCTGTTTTTTCATCCTTTGTTATTTTTACGTCGATTGGTAGGGTGATTATTATGGCTGTTTTTGTTCCTATGACTGCCCTAGCCAGGTTTTCTACGAAGGTTGTCATGTTTTCTCCGTAGTCTTTTAACGCTGGGTCTAGGGCTCTTTTTAGGGTGTGTATGCGTTTGACTATTTCATCTATTAGGATTTGGATTGGTTGGTTTCCGAGTAGGTTTTTTATTTCGTCTGGTGTTGGTGATACTCCTGTTTGATCTCTTGTTCTTAATATGTCGTATCTTCCTAGTTGGTGAGCTAGGGCTCCCCATATGGTTTTTACTTTGTATGCTTTTGTGTCGAGTGGTGTTGAGGGGTCTGGAACTAGTTCGGGGCTGTCGCAATCTAATATTATTGTTCTTATTTTTGGTGTTAGTTCGGTTAGTTGTTTTGCTAGTTGTTTGTCTTTTTCTGCTAGTATTATTGGGTTTTTTATGGCGTGGTATATTGTTATGAGTGTGTGGGTTTTTCCTCCTCCGTACAGTGAGAATAGTGGGTAGACGTTTCTTCCGCCTTTCCCGCTTAGAGCGTTTATTATTTCTTTTAGTATATTTTGCATTGATGGTGACAGGTGCGTTCTTTTGAAAAATTCTTGCGGGTTTGTGTAGATTTCTGGTGCTTTGTTTAAGGTGACTTCATACAGGGCTGGAGCTAATTGTTCGTCTAGTGTTCTATCGAAAACGTCTTCCCAAACGTCATTCAGTTTAATACCCATTTTAATCTCACCTATAACTATGCAAGCTTCTCACCTTTAATTCGTGCGATAATCTCTTGGCATGCTTTTTTCTCAGGATCAGATGGTGGAAGAACTTTGGCTAGGATTGCCGCGATATTTATGGCTTCTTCCATTTCGCTACTGTATTCTTCTTTAAGTTGCGAAAATCTGGTCAGGAATTGTTTTAGCGGCATGGTCACTGCAAAGTATTCTAGGGAATGTAAAGCGTCTAGCGGTGATTCTATAGTAGGTTTTGCTGGGTTAATGCCTCTTCTTTGTATGAGTTCCTCAAAGCTTTTTCTATCAGCTGTTGCTGGTTCTTCAAGATAGAATTTTTCCTTTTCCTTACGTAAGACCGTTAGGTTTTGAAGTGTGTTTAAGTCTGCTTTAGTGCCTATGGATAATAAGGCCGTATTGCTTCGGTCTAGCTTTCTTTTTGCTCTTGGAGGCTTCTCGAATAGTGCTTTTGTTATGAGGTAGAATAATGATTCCGGTCTCTTGACTTCGCCTGGTGTTCCTGCGAACTCTCCAAGAGCCATTGCAAGGGCTTTGGCTGTAGCAGGGTATACGTAATCTGTTACTAAGCTTTTTACGTCTAAAACGCCTATAGGACTGTATAGGTTTTCGTAGCGAGTGAACAAGCTTAGAATGGAGGCCATTGTACCTACAAAAAGATCAGATCCTAAACGGCCAGTTTTTATAAGTTCCAATGCTGCAAGCCTAGCATCTTTAAGAGCTTTCTCGTACAACTCTTCTAAGCTGGATGAGCCTAAAGAGCCTTTTCTCCAAACTACTATAATACTGGTGTCTAAAGCGTATTTACCTCGTGCAGTAAGTCTCTGAAGAGATTCAGTCGCTATAGGAAAAGCGTTTACTACTCTAAATCCTCCACCCTTCCAGCCAGCTTGCAATAGAGCTATCCAAGCATCAGGGGAGGTATGAGCGTAGTAGGTTAGTAGTAAACCATTATCCTTAAGGTGGGCCCTCATAGTTATGAAGCTTTGCGTTAAGAGGTTAAGGAAGTGCCGCTCGCCCATGGCCATGTCAGCCTCAGGTCCGAGTCTCGGTGGGTTCAGGCTAACCTCGCGCTTAGCAAACTCCTCCCATTGAGTTCTGATTTCAACGCATTTCGCACCCACACGTTTGAAAAAAGACTTCTGTAAAAATCTAGGAACAAGCCTACCCTCATTAGTATCGCTCAGAGCTCTTTTTAGCCAAACATAGTAGAAATCACTAAGCTCTGCATAAGGCACATCGGAGTAATAAGGGGGGTCAGTTACAATTATGTCAAATTTTTCGCCAACATTGAGTAATGAGGCATCGGCTAGTAATACCCTTGCTAACATGGACTGCTCTGCATTGGCTCCTATGACACTTTTGCAGCTTTTATTCGAATTATTCGCGCCATATTTTTGGAGATTGCCCTTACCAGCGTTAAATGACAAGGCCGAGACTAAATACCTTAGACCGCTCAGAACATTAGAAACACACCTAACCCAGGAGCCCGTGGTTTCAGCAAATGGATTTACGTCACACCAGTTCCAATTCATAGCTATCCCCCTAGCTGCCATCGTTTCATTAGGAAAAAGCCAAGAAGTAGTCCAGTGGTTTACAATAGAACTGAAGTCAGCATATTTACAGAGGCTGATTGCAAGAGAAGCTACTATCGCCTCAGCATAATCTTTTGCTTTATTCTGACCTAATCCTTCGTTTATTTTATTTTCTTCAACTCTCTTTCCAACTTCACGTATCAGCTTTACTATTTTATTTAAGCACAATAGTTGCCTAACATTGAAAAGTTTATACCACTCACTCATGTCGTAATTTATCGGTTGTAGGTATCCACCAATAGCTTGTGTTCCATACGGCGCTAACGGTTCTGTTGGTATATCCGGGTCTTTTTGCTGCATAACCCACTCTATTTTTTGCCTCGCGAATTCCAGCTTTTTTTGATCCTCTGCGGTACAACGTTCGAATGTTATTTTTCCGTTACTTTTCTTTGCTTTAACTAGCAGAATAGGCTTTGCTAGACTAGAATCTCCGCTAAAGAACTTTTTAACTGCATACTTTATATATCCAACGAGCTCGTTTCTTAGTTGCTTTGGTAGTTTAGACGCATCCGTGTAATGTTTCCCCGTTTGAGGGTGTATCTGATGTATAGTATTGTTGCAATGAAGACATACGGCGGTCTCTTTTCTGGTATCTATGTTAGGCTTTGGCACTCCAAACTCTTTACCATTTGAAAGAGTTAAAATACCCCTTTTTGCATCAAACCTAACTCCCTTAAATTCTGTGGCCTTTAGGATCTCGTTCAAATCCACAACTTCAATTAGAACTCTGTCACCTCCCACTTTAGGTTTCATCCAAACCAGTCGAATGTAGGACTTCTCTCCTTTTCTTTTCTTACTAAGCCTCGCAAGCCACCAGTTCCCAACTAAAATGGTGAATTTTTTGCAAATTGGACACCTAACGTTCCAACTACCTATGTAAACCGCTACATCAGAATCATATAACTGCTGGATAAGTGAGTCATGTCTAAGTTGCTCCGTCACCCATTTGCCCCACCACTCAACATCTTTCACAAGCTGCTTACCATACTTCAAAGGATACTCCAAAATTGCCTTCAAAAAAACATAGCAAGCGGGCAAAAGCTCAACAGCCACAACCTTGCTTAAACCAAGCCTTAAAGCCTCAAGCGGGATGCAACCAAATCCGGCAAAAGGATCCAGCAAGCTTTTTCCTTTAAACCATTCCTGCCATTTTTCAGACAAAACTGGATTATGCCTATGAGGTGATTTTTCGTCAAGCCTCAAGGCCCGACGAAACTCACTCAGACTGACATTACTAGGTACAAGAGCCCCGCCGATAATGGCTCTAGAACCCGTCAAAGGCTTGCGGGTCCACCAAAATACCACCTCCCAATAACGTGGCCTACCACCTCCAGCCTTCTCCCTGGCAGACTTCTCACTCACCAAACCAACAGGAAACCGACTAGTCTCAATAAGACGCTCAAAATCACCGCCGCCCTCACTCAATACTTATACAACCTCCTACAACAA
>DAOUTL010000034.1 GCA_030626685.1 Candidatus Bathyarchaeota archaeon
AGCTTTTGTCTAAACCTGTGAAGCGTGCACTAGAACGTGATGCTGAGAGGATTTTGGCAACAGGGGAAAGAACAAGAATAAGCGAGTTGCTTGCGGAACTTGTTAAGTGTGGAACGGCTTTCCATCATGCTGGTTTGGGCGGTGGACACCGTAGAATAATAGAAGATTCATTCCGGCAGGGGAAAATCAAGGTTTTAACAGCCACACCTACATTGGCTTTCGGCGTAAACCTGCCAGCCAGAACCGTTGTCATTCAAGATTATAAGCGGTACGAACCTGGATACGGCTACTATCCAATCAGTGTTTTAGAGTACAAACAGATTGCCGGTAGGGCCGGAAGGCCCAAATACGATAAAGTTGGGGAAGCAATACTCCTAGCTAGAACCGCCGATGAGGCAGACTATTTGATGGAAAGCTACATTCTTGCGCATCCAGAGAGAATATGGTCAAGGCTTGCGGTTGAAAGAATTTTAAGGTCCCACGTGCTGGCAACTATTGCAGCGGATTTTGCCCATACAGAGCGGGGAATTTACGACTTTTTTGGCAGAACATTTTACGCATACCAATACGAAACAAGGGCGATTAGCGGCATAATAGCCAAGATTCTGAAGTACCTGTATGACGAAGAAATGATCGACGTCAGCGGCGAAAACATTTATGCCACAAGGTTTGGAAAACGAGTAAGCGAACTCTACATAGACCCAGTTTCAGCCGTACTCATCCGCAACGCACTAAGACGAAAACCCGCATACTTAACAGACTTAAGCCTCCTTCACATGATCGCCCACACGCCGGACATGGCTCCGAAGCTGAGACCATACACGCACGAATTAGATGAAGTAGCGGTTTTCATGGAAAACCACAAAGAAGAATTTCTGGTGGATGCGCCGGATGAATGGGAAGACAGAATAGCCTACGAAGAATTTCTCGGAGAAGTAAAAACAGCCATGGTTGCGAAGGCATGGATCGAAGAGACAAGCGAAGACGAAATAATCGAAAGGTTCAGGGTGCAGCCAGGCGACCTATACAGAACGATTCAAAATGCAAAATGGCTACTCTACGCCACACATGAACTAGCCCTGCTCTTCGGCAACAAACAGGTACTGCCACAAACTCTTGAACTTATAGAAAGAATAGAGAAAGGAGTAAAGAAAGAACTGCTGCCAATAGTTAAACTGGAAGGAGTAGGCAGAGTCCGCGGACGCATAATATACAACGCTGGATTCAAAACGACAGAGGACATAAAGCATGCTCCCATTAAGAGCATAATGAACTTGCCACTGATAGGACCAACATTAGCAAAGAAAATTAAGGAACAGGTTGGCGGCTTCGTTAAAAAAGAAGAATGGAAAAAACTTAAAAAAGGTGAAGAATGGGAACAAAAGGCGTTAACGGAATATTAGGTTAACCCTCCAGCTTCGCGTTCTTCCATGGTTTTTTTAACCATAAGCTCAACCTGCTTTAAGGCAGTGCCCAAATAATTTCTCGGATTCAAAGCATCATCAATCTCTTTTTCGCTTAATTTTTCACGTACAACATTGTCCTCCAAAAGGATTTCGTTGAAATGTCGTTTTTCCATCCAGCTTTTTATTGTTAGTTTTCTGAGAAGCTCGTGGGCTTCTTGGCGACTCACGCCTTTCTTTGTCAACGCAATCATAACGGCTTCAGACATGGCGCGTCCTTGGGTTAATTCGATGTTTTTCAGCATATGCTGTTCATCAACATGTAGATTAGCTACTATGTTGCTCATTAAGAAAAGCATGTAATCAACCAAAATGCATGTTTCGGGAATAATGAACCGCTCTGCTGAAGACTGCGTTAGGTCGCGTTCATGCCAAGTTATAACATTCTCCAATGCGGGAAAAACGAGACTTCTGACAATTTTAGCCAACCCACAGACTCTTTCGCAAGTTTCCGGATTCCGCTTATGAGGCATCGTTGAGCTACCAACTTGCTTTTTCGCTTCGAAAGGCTCGAAGAGTTCTCCAATTTCCGGTCTTTGCAGCTCCCGAACCTCAGTTGCGAAATTATCAAGCGTAGAAGCAATCATAGCCAGCAAACAAACAAGTTCAGCGTGGCGGTCCCTCTGCACAATCTGAGTGGAAATTTCAGCAGGCTTAATTCCTAACTTTTTCATAACAAGATCCTGAATTTCTGTAGCGTGCACGCCTAAACCGGCTTGAGTACCCACTGCCCCACTCATTTTTCCAACTAACACGCGTTCTCTGCATTGTCTAAGTCGCTGGATGTGCCTTGAGATTCCACGCATCCAAACAGCAAACTTAAAGCCCAACGTTATCGGCAACGCGTGTTGCCCGTGAGTTCTGCCCATCATCAATGTGTTTTTGTACTGTAAAGCCTTGTCCATCAGGATTTTCTCAAAGTTGTTCAGCCTTTTTTCAATTATTTCTAGGGCTTCCTTTAGTTGAAGGGCTGTTGCTGTATCCAGAATATCAGAGCTTGTTGCGCCTAAGTGAACGTATGCCCCGCTTGGCCCACAGGCTTCGGCTAAGGCTCTAACCAAAGCAGCAACATCATGCTTTATTTCTCGCTCAATCTCCTTCATATGACTCAATTTAACATGCTTTAACGAAGCCATAGCCACGATTTTTTCAGCAGCTTCCCGCGGTATGTCGCCAACCTCAGCGTGCGCCCACGCTAAAGCTGCCTCCACATCCAACATTTTCTGAACACGCGTCTCTTCTTCGAAAATCATTCTCATTTCAGGTGTTCCGTAACGTCTAGTGTCGATAGGGAGAATAGGCACATTTATCCCCACAAAAAGATAGGTGATTAAAGATTAATGCTTTACCGAAAAAATACATAACAGTTTAAACTGAAGGATTCTTTGGCATGGGAGCGATAGCAGCGGTTGTAAACAAAAACGGTGAAAACGCGGCAGAAACAGCAGTTGCTATGCTAAAAATGTTAGAGCACAGCGGCGTTGAAGCCTTTGGAATAGCATCGCCGACAATTGCAAAAATAGAAAAATCCGTTGACCCGCTGCGAAATGAAAAGCTAAACTCACCTATACTAATTGGGCATGTCTTCTCGAAAATTCTCATGTCAGACAAGCCGCAACCAACAAAATTGGAAAACGCAACGGTAGTTTTTGAGGGAAGAATCTATTCACCTAACACAGAATTTGCCGATGCAAAATTTGCCGCCGAGAAACTGGAACGAAATCGAGAAGAAAACGCTGAAGCACTTATCAAGAATTTCGAAGGAAACTTCGCCTTTGCGGTAGCCGAATCTGATAGGCTTATCGCTGGCAGAGACTCTTTAGGAGCATACCCGCTTTATTACGGCGAAAATGCAGATTTAGCGGCTCTAGCATCTGAACGCAAGGCGTTATGGAAAGTTGGAATAGAAAAAACATCTTCATTCCCACCAGGGCATCTGGCCATTGTCAGTAAACACGGTTTCAAATTCAAGCCTGTCAAAACCATTGCTTACCCAAGGATAAGACATGCAACCATGCAAAACGCAGTCAAAAAACTACAAAAACTTTTACAGCAATCAGTCAAGGAAAGAGTTTCAGGTCTTAAAGAGGTCGCAGTGGCTTTCTCCGGCGGTTTAGACAGCAGCATAATCGCGTTTTTAGCCCGAAACTCCGGAACAGACGTGCATCTAATCTTTGTAAGCCTAAAAAACCAGCCCGAAGCTAAATACGCAAAAGAAGCAGCGGAAGCGTTGAAACTACCACTTCACATTCATTTTTACAGTGAAAAAGACGCAGAAAATGTCCTCCCAAAAGTTTTGTGGATAATTGAGGATCCAAATCCCATCAAAACAAGCATAGGCATTCCATTTTTTTGGACGGCGGAAAAAGTTTCAGAGATGGGATTTAGAGTTATGCTTGCTGGGCAGGGCGCTGATGAACTTTTCGGAGGCTACAAGCGGTACTTAAACGATTATTCGCGGTATGGTGAAGAATTTGCGCAGAAAACAATTTTTAACGACATCGCAAGAATGCACGAAACTAACTTTGAAAGAGATAGCAAGATCTGCAGCTTCCATAACGTGGAACTTCGCCTACCCTTTGCAACATGCCAACTAGCAAAATTTGCTGCAAGTTTGCCCTTACAACTAAAAATAGGGTCGCCAGACGACATGCTGAGAAAAATCGTGTTGAGAAAAGTGGGTGAGAACGTTGGGCTTCCGTATTTCATAGTGAACAAGCCGAAAAGAGCAATACAATATACGACGGGTGTGAACAAAGTCATTAAAAGATTAGCCAAACAGAAAGGATTAGCCACGAAAGAATATTTACAGAAAATGTTTCAAACAACATTTAAAGGAATGATATAACATGAACAGAACAGCCGTGGTTTTTTCACCTAAATATTATCGACATAACCCCGGCAGAGGCCATCCTGAATCGGCAAAACGTCTCCGCAGAATCGCCAACGAACTGGAAAAAAGCAAACTTCGAGGCGTCGAAAATTGGCAGTTTGTTAAACCAGAAAAGGCTCGTTTAGAGGATGTTGAACTTGTCCATGGCACGGAATACATCCAGCTTGTGGAGGCTGTCTGTAAATCAGGAGGCGGTCTTCTGGACTTGGAAGACACTGTGGCTTCGCCGGAAAGTTTCGAAGTTGCCCTTTACGCTGTAGGCGGAACCTTAAAGGCTGTTAACCTTGTAATTGAGAAAAAATTTCGAAATGCCTTCGCTTTGGTTCGACCTCCAGGGCATCATGCTGGAAAATACAGTGCATGCGGCTTCTGCATCTTCAATAACATCGCTATAGTCGCTGAATACTTGCTCAAAAAATTCAAGTTGAAGAGAGTTTTAATCTTGGATATAGATGCTCATCATGGAAACGGAACGCAAGAAGCATTCTACGAAACAAGTAAAGTCCTATACGTGAGCTTACATCAAGACCCGCGAGGTTTTCCAGGAACTGGCTTTATAGATGAAATCGGAGGGAGCGAAGGCTTAGGCTACAATGTTAATGTTCCTCTACCATTCAGAACAGGCGACCAAACCTATCTAAAAGCAATAAATGAAGTTGTAAAGCCCGTAATACGCCAGTATAAACCGCAATTCATACTGGTGTCAGCTGGTTTAGACGGACATTACACAGACCCTGTGGCAAGTCTCTCCCTCTCAGCCTCATGCTACCAAGAAGTTTACGAAACAATAGTTAATTTAGCTTCAGAAATGTGTGAGGGAAAACTTGTATCCGTACTGGAAGGCGGTTACAGCCTAAATTTTGTTGGAAAAATAGCTACAGCAGCCATTGCAAAAATGAGCGGAACCTTTTACAATGTAGACGACAAAGCTCCAGCAATTAGAGAACGCGTCAGAGAGCAAGGTGAAAAAGTTATAGAAGAAACGAAAAAAGTTCAGAAGGCTTTCTGGAATATAAATTAGCGGCTCTAAAAATGTAAATTTTAAGCTGAAAGAAAATAAAAAGGCAAAAGGCTAAGGTTACTCGATTACTTGGATTGCACTCTCTGGACATTGAACTTCGCAAGCTCTGCAAACCAGGCATTCTTCAACTTTTACTGGAACGGACTTTTCATCCTTGATCTCGAAAACACCTACGGGACAAGTATCTACACATGTGCTGCATCCGGTGCATTTATCATTATCAACTATGATCTTCACCATTTTCCATCCCTCTCTAACTAGATTTTCATTGAAAAATGAACAGTAGAATAAAAGTGTTTAGGTTCAAATTAGCGGATTTCTTCACGAATTCTTAAGAGTATTCCGTTAATTGCTGTTTCAGCCTTCTCTTTTCTGCTCTGGTAATCCGCTAGAAGCTTTCGATAGGCTCCCAATGAAAGTTCTCCCCGACGGTGACGAGCCTCAATGCTTTTGATGTTGGCTTCAACCTCGTTGATTTCGGTTTCTACAATTTCAAGTTGCCGCATTAAGTCGGCATATCGACCGCCGACCGCACGCATCTTCTCCTTAAGCTCCGCCAAGCTTCTAGACAATGTGCCAAGGCGTGTTTCCAAGGTTTTTCTCCGCACCTTATACCGACGCCTCGGAATCTTCCCTTTCCGCGCTCTAATTTTAAGGGATTCTATTTCCAAAATTGTTTTCCTCTTCTCCTCGTATGCATCTATAAAAGACTTGATGTATTCTGGGCGAATTCTTACCGCTACTCTGGGCACAGCGACTCGAGCTGGAGCCCTAGGTCTTTTCCAAACAACAGCAACTGCACATCCAACAATTGCTAAAGCCCATATCCATAACGTGGGACGGAAAGATAACCATAAAGGACTATACTCATACACTATTCCAACGTTAAAGCTGTTTAAAGAAAATATTCCCTGTCTGTTTATGGTTACTGATTCTTGGAAAACACTTCTCGATATGCTATAGGAATCGCCGATTAAAGAATTTTCAAAACTCAGCACTCTCGCGCCTTCTGGTAAAACAAAGGTCACTGATGACTGCTCAATGTAATAATTCACATGTTGGAATAATGGAAATGTAAGGGCAAAGTTGTTAGCCCCTCCTTGCATGATATAGTCGCCAGGCAAACGATATTTCACTGTAAATCTAGCGGATCTGTTGGTTTCCAATGGCAACGTAAAAGAAATTTCATAGCGGTTCGTCTTTTCGTCAGTCTGTGTTGGCTTTCCCATTCTTCTTCCAAATTGATCTTGCGCAGTTGGATCAGAAGCATTAGGAGGCAGAATCACCTCGATGGAGCTTAATTCTTTCTGTGCCGTATTGGTTATGTAGTATGTGTCTGAAACTTCCACCTCACCCAGACCGTTTATCCTAACCTCACGTTTCAGCTCGTGCACATCGACCATTCGTATTTCATCGTCACTCGCTGAGAAAGTTATGTTTCTCGGGGAATAACTAAACGCTGACAAATTTTCTTTAAAGTAAGTGTCCAACTCTTCTTTTCTGGTCGATAAAAAGATTGAAACACTACAATTAGCCGCTGGTTTCGTTAAACTCGGGTACTCTGGAAAATCTAAGGTGAAGCTGTTTGCATCTTTGGCATTAAGAAGATTGTTCGAAAGCAAAAATCCAACAGTGAAAACATGTGTTGCCCCGTTGCTTATGTCTAATGGTTGCGGAAAGTTTACTTCCACAGCGTAGAAGCCCATGCGATTTTCTAACGGCACATTAGACTTTACATGGAAGACATCAGACGCGTTATAAGCCATGCAACGAAGAACATGAAAGCCATACTTATACGGAAAACCTATGAGAAAACGTTCGACAGTTGCTGTTCCATCCAACGCCTTGCCCACTATTCGTATAGTGTCGTTTATGAAAACGTAGCCATTGTACATAACCTCTACCGTATGATTCACATGCTCTATGCTATAGTCCACATTCGCCGCCTCAACAGTTTTGACATTGAATGAAATTGAGATAACAATCATCATAGCAATGATTGAGGTAGTAAACGCTAAGGCCGCTTTTTTCACATGGTTCCCTCCGCTCGATTTTCGAATTTTAGGCTTTCTATTTATTGATGAACCCATTTATTTAACTTTTAGATTACACTACCTTGAGTTACGTATTATCTACCAATTTGCATCACAGAGGAATCCTTTAAATTCGCATACACACGTGACAACCGTGAAGCATCTTGGTTGCTGAGACCTCGGCCAACATTCAATTCACACTTAGATTTTCCCGCTAGGTTTTGAGCCTGTCAAATAATAATAAATTAAGCGTTACATATATCAAATTGCAGCTATAGGAGACTTCATGATTGTTTTACAACCCTGTTCAAAGGCATTTAGCAATTGAAAAATTAGTTACTCGCATGGGACCCAAAGGTCAAGAGAGAAAATATTATCGTATCAGACCGGCAAGATGGTATGGTGGGATAATTACAGCTGACTGCGTTGGCTGTGGTTTATTGTGCAAATTTTGTTGGGTGTCAGACGCTGTGATGCTTCGCCCCGCCGATGCTGGAAGATTTTATACTCCGAGGAAGATCGCGGACGGTTTGGTTGCCTTAGCCAAGAAACGCAGCTTAGATTTGCTGAGGGTTAGCGGTGGAGAACCTACAATAGGAAAGCCTCACCTGCTCCAGCTTCTTGACGCTCTTCAGGGCAAAGGATACCGTTTCATTTTGGAAACCAACGGAATACCCATAGCTAATGACGAAAGCTACGCTGAAAATCTCTCAAAATACGGTTTTGTTCACGTGAGGGTTTCGTTGAAGGGATGTAACGAGGAGGAGTTTGCCATGCTTACTGGAGCCAAGCCGAATGGTTTCACATTGCAGCTAAAAGCCTTACAAAACCTAATAGATGCTGGAGTTAGTTGTCATCCATCAGTTATGGCGTCTTTCTCGCCAAGAAAAAGCCTTCAAGCCCTTATTCGAACACTTAGGCAAATCAGTTCAAGTTTGGCTGAAGAAGCAGAGATTGAAGAGTTAATCTTGTACCCTCATGTTATTAAGAGAGTGCGAATGCATAAACTGAAATATTATACGGCTTATACGCCGAAGAGGGTGCCGCCGGAACGAATCTAGGCATGTGTTGTCATAGTCCGCCATGCTTAAAGTAGTAGTTTTCTTCTTTCTTGGGTCCGAAGCTTCTTACACCTTTCTCCTTAAGCTGTTTCCTAAGCTTCCTAGCGTATTGCTTTTCTACTTCGCCTCTTTTCTCCAAGTAAGCTATTATTTCTTCCGCCTGTTCCTCCGTGTCACATCGACGAATAAAGTCTATTACGTCAGGCATGTAATGAACGAATCTTTTTGAAGCCGCCTTTTCTCCGGTTTGAACGTCCGTTCGCACAGAGTTTATCTTAGTTTTATGTTCGCTATATTCTAGCTCTTTAGCTAGGTTTGGAAACAGTTTTTTGAACGCTTCTTTGTTGAATTCCACATGCGCACCTTCAACCGTAGCATATATATTCACTTTCACGTATGGAAAACCCCGTATTTAAGCGTCTTCGAAGTTAAGGAGAGGCAATCAATAATTTAAAAAGGGACAAACCGTCGCGTCGGGTTTTCCTTAAGCACTTTTTTTAATTCTTGTATGTGGAGACCTGTGATCTCATCTCCGTATATCTCGCATTTTTCTTTGCGATGGAACTCTTCAAAGCTTCGAACAACGATTTCGGCTTTTTCTTTTGCTGGTGACTCTAAATATATGTGAAAAGACGTTTTCCTTTGTCCTTGTTTTACTACAGTTACCCATTCGGATTGCAGTATTTTGAGGTTGTTTTGTTTTAGTGTCTTTAAAATATCGTCTGGTTCATCATGGTACACGGCTACGTCTATGTCGCTTTCGTGATGTATTGTTCCGCGCCAGACACTACCAATTAGGATAGGATTATATTCTCTTAGAATTTTCATCAGTTTTAGAGCTTCCCTGCGCATTTGAATTAAACGTTTTTGCCTGGCTAACCCCTCATTTTCCTCTGCTATTTTATCAAATTCTATTGCAACTTCAAGGTTTGTTGGAAGAAAATGAACCACAAATGTTTTTGCAGCCTTCAGTTTCGCTTGTTTATACTCCTTTTCAACTCCGAGATAAAGAAGACTGGCGGCTTCCCTCGCAACCTTTCTTCTTAAACTTAGAGAACCAATGTTCAAAGGTTCACCAATAGAATTTAGGTTTGAACAGAAATTTAATGCTTGATTATTTGCTCATATAACGCTATTAATTTTTCAGCTACCTTATCCCATGTAAACTCATTTAAAACTCTGCGTCTGCCGTTTTTCCCAAGCCATTTCCTTTTTTCAGGGCTCTCTAAAGCGCTGGTTATGCCCCAAGCAATGTCCGCTGGATTGTTTGGATTTATGTGGAAGCCGCATTGTTCTTCGCCACAGGGAACAACTATTTCTCGCATTCCGCTAACGCCTGCAGCGCCAACAACAACTGGGCGTTCCATGCTCATTGCCTCAAGAACCACTATCCCGAATGGTTCGTAGAGGCTTGGGAAAACTGCGACATCACAGGCAGCATAATGAAGAATCCGCTCTTCTTCTGGGATGAATTCGAAGCGGAACTTTACAGATTCATGCAGTCTCATGGTTTTAACCAAGTTAACTAAGTAGTCTTGTAAGTCGCCCAAACCTACAATTACAAGCTTAGCGTTGGTATTTTCTGTAAAACATGGGGCATAGCCATTATCAGCCTATCAACCCCTTTAACGCCCACAAGTCTTCCAAGAAAGAGAATCACTGGGTCATCGCCTTTTATACCGTAAAAATCTCTGATTTTCCGGATTTGCCCAGCGTTTACCGTTTCTGGATTATACTTTTGCGGGTCGACGCCATTGTAGCATACTTGGATTTTATCTTTTGGAAAGCCAAGTCTTAGAAGCGCATCTTTCATAGCATATGAGACTGTTATAATTAGGTCGGCTGCCTTTGCGCTGTGAAGCTCAATGTTACTCACGACTTCTGAGCCGTTTCCAAGGGTTCTTCCCTTCTCAGTTGAGTGAACGTGAAATACGAAGGGCAGCCCAAGCTCCTTTTTAATGGTTATTCCCCCTATGGCTGAAAGCCAGTCATGTGCGATTATGATATCGTATTTGAAGTTCTCTTTTCTAATGAGTTCATTGACGAGTTTTGAAGCGCTCAGATAGTTGTAGACGAGGATTTTAGAGAACAGCTGAATACCTCGACCCCATTTCTTAATGTCTTCGGCAATCACATCCGGCAACGAATCAGAAATATCAATGTGCAATGGGCGGTGAATTTCTATGCCTCTCCAAATTTCCCGTGTCGGAAGACTGCGCGCGTCATCATTCATCGTGAAAACCGTGACGTCATGATCCAACAAAACAAATTTTCGTGTGATTTCAGCTGCATAAGTTCCTAAGCCACCAACAATTTTTGGTGGATACTCGTAAACAAGCACAGCTATCTTCATCTATTTTTCACCGTCTTCGTTTATTCAGCATTGCTTTATTGCTTTACTGAGACATTGTTTATTTACGTTTCCCAAGCTTTAACTTGTATCCGGCTTCTTCCGCCATCTTGTTAACCATAAATCTAGGCGCTGCGCACAGCAGTTGTTTAAATTCTGCTTGAGGAAATTTGCTGGCGCATCCCTGAGCCAAATTAACGTAGTTTTCCAGCATTTGCTCCCCTTTTTTAAGCGATGTTAACCCGGATACTGGAGTACCCTTAGCTAAGTCGCATAAGTCGTCCATAACTTGGTAGGCTAAGCCTACGTTAATTCCATATGCATAGGCTAGTTGTATCATTTCTTTTTCAGCGTCGGCAATTATTGCTCC
>DAOUTL010000044.1 GCA_030626685.1 Candidatus Bathyarchaeota archaeon
GTTAAGAGACCGCTGCTTTCCACAGGTCCCTTAAAAACGCTTGCCTACATAGCTTACAGACAGCCAGTTTCCCAAAAAAGGGTTGTTGAAGTGCGGGGGCATCACGTCTACGGTCACATCAAACTGCTGAAGGAGACTGGTTTGGTCGTGGGTGAAAGAAGGGGGCGTTCAACAATTCTGAGAACAACAGAGTATTTCGCTGACTACTTTGGCTTAAGCCACGACTTACCGACTATGAAAAGGCAGTTGAAGAAAGTTTTCCAACGAGAGATGGCAACTGAAGAAAAGTGAAAAACCTCTAGGGCAAGATGGATATGTTTATATGCTAAATAGCGGATGATAGTGAACACTCAAGTTTAGCAACTAAAGGAGAAGTGAAAATTGTCGGTTTGGCACGGAGACCTGCACAAGAAAAAACCTTCAGGAGGCAGAAAACGAACCTACAGAACAAAGAGAAAATTTGAGAGAGGTTCATTCCCAACCGAAACCACTTTGGGCAAACCGAAAAAGAAGGTTAAACGGGGAAGAGGCAGAAACATAAAAATCAAAATCTTCAGTGACAAATATGCATGTGTAACCGACCCTAAAAGTGGAAAAACAGAGAAAGTTGAGATAACGCGTGTTGTTGAGAATCCGGCAAATGTTGATTACGACCGCAGAGGCGTAATAACAAAAGGCACAATTATAGAAACTTCCAAAGGCTTGGCTCGTGTCACTTCGCGTCCAGGACAAAACGGGGTAATAAACGCCGTTTTAATAGGCGAAGAAAAGACAAGTTAGGTCAACTCTACACTTATGAAAGGTATGAAAAGAGTTTAACGGTGGAATCAATCAACAATCAACGAAATTTCCTTCTAAAGAGTAGAAAAAATTACGAAATTTGGTTTTTGCAACACTTTCGTGTGTGATCTATCCATTTTCAACTCTTTTTAGAGTATGCTGCAAATTCTTTACGCACAATGAATCTTATGGCTTCCATTTCTGTCATTTGCGGGTTCTGTTCTAGGACTTTTTGTATTTTTGTTTCGAGTTCTCTTATTCTGAGCGATTGAACAAACTCTTTGACAATTGTCAGTTTGCTAAGTTCCGCTCTGCTGAAGTTGCACATCAAATATTTTTGTTCAACTTTGTCGACATTAATTCTATGCCGGGAATGGGACTTCCCATCAGGTATTTCTTCGTTTCTTCGTCCATAAGCGATCTGTTCAACTCTGCTTCGAACGCCTTTGTTAGAGAATTAGGTTTAACCTTTTCTTTTTCCAATTTAGCTCGCTCTGCTGAATCTTTAACGACGCGCCAGATGCTTGAGACAGCCATTCTGTCTCCAAAGGGCACGTTTTTTCCTTCAGATGCAAATAAGGGACTGTTTGCCGTCAATTCTCTTACGTTAGCTTCCTTTTCCCTCATTTTCCGAATTTTTCTTTTCCTCTCGTTAATATACGCCTTTAGAGAATCGCAAGCCTCAGCTCCAAAGAAGGTATAAAACGGCACCTGCGAAGCCCTTTTATTAATACGAGATGTGATACGAATCCTTATGGGAATTCTGTTTTTTTCAAGCTGCTTTTTCACATATCCATAATCGAGGTTTCGCAAAGCGGTTATTCCGAGTCCACTCTGATACATACACAGGATTATGGCTCGGTTTCGAAGAGAACCAGCGTAATCTGCCATAGCGTAAACCTGTTCTTTGCTGGGAATAATCTCTTCTTTTTTGGTCACTCTAGGGATATTCTTAAGTTCTAAAGAGATGCCATTCGCTTTAAAAAAAGACATCAAGCAGGTCCTTACATGTCTTGCACTTTCTCTTTTGTCGGAACTCAATAGTTCATTCAAGAACGATTGTGTAAGTTCCGTGATTACAGGAGTTGCATAAGTCAATTCTTCTGGCTGGGCAAGTTTTTTAGTAGTAGACGCGATAGCAATCAGCTCGTTCGGACTTTTACTTGAGTATTCAGTAAACTTATATAAGGTTCTGAGAAAACTGGGGACAGTTGTTCTCCATCCAGCTTTCTTTTTTAAATTCGAAATCCATTTTTTGACGCTCTCATCTTTCAGCAACACTTTATATTCGGGAGGGGTGCTGATGAAATAGCCGCGCTCACTCCGTTTACGCCAGTCTTTTACCATTCCATTACCCATGTTTCACTCATCTATATTTGAAATTTTTTCAGATTTATGCATTATCCAGGAGCAACAAATCTGTATGAGACGTGTTTTCCTGCTGTAAGGCTTTTCCTCGTAACCTTGATTATGTCTCCGGTTTTCGCACCTATTGCAATTACAGCGACATCTGATGCTTTGATTCGGGGAAGTTGATGCGGCTTTATATGAAGCTCTTTTAAGAGGTCTTTTACTTTTTCAGGTGGAAGAATTTCATGTTTTGGCACCAACTTGTGTTTAAAGATGTTGAAGGGTGGAAAACGCCTCGGAATCAATTCAATACCATACTTCCTTGCTTCTCTTTTAGAAGCGAAAGTGTATCTTGCGTTAGCAACTATCACTCCCTTTTCAACTCCAATTGCATCCATAAACTTTCTTAGTTTTCTAACGAACAATACTCCTACTACTTTGCGGTTCAGTAAGCACAAAATAACTGCCTTTTTTCCTCTGGAAAGTTTAACTATAAAGTTGATGGCGTCCTCTTGTTCCTCGCGTTTTATCAGCTTGTAACCCCTAAGTTCGATAAGATTTAGAACTTTTCTTTCCTCAACTGTTTGGATTTTCAACGTAAAACTCACGCTCAGAACCGAAGTTTTTCTTTACTAGAAGTTTTTCTTTACTAATCCCAAGAGGTTAGCTATTTCATGAATTATTCTGCGCTTCTGTTCCTCTTGTATATAGGTTCGAACATCCTCGTCGAAGAGGTGGTAATAGGGGTCTTCCTTTACTGCTAAGGGTCGGATGAAGTAGTCCCATAATACGCGCGTGTATCCCACGGGCACACGATTATGATCTATCAGAACATACTTTATACAGCGGTATAAAACTTCAAGAGGGTGATATCCTAAACATTTCATTGCTAATCCCCAATCTGCGAATCTATGTTGTTTCCCCATTTCGCGAAGATGACGATACCGAATGTCTGGGTAATTTTTAATAGAATAGCCTAACTGTAAGGCTTTTTGAAGTATCCATCCCTCATAGCCATAGTAGGGAGGGAAATGACCTCCTATTTCATGAAAGAATCCGGTCCTTACAAAACGGCCAGATCCCCTCGGGGTCACATCAGGGTAGAGAGTCCCCTCTATATCTCCTGATGCAACAACAATTCTATGATCTCTGTTCATCCTAACTAGGATATGCTCAGCATAACGTGGAGGGTATACGCAATCATCCCCGCTAATCATTATGTATTCTGCTTTGATTTTTTCTTCTTTCTGCGCCTCTACCCCGATATTAATGTTTTTTACTACCCGTCGGATATCATAGCCTTCATCTTGGAGAGTGACAACGTTGACTCTTTCGGGATACTTATGTCTTAGTTCTTCAAGAATGAGGGGGGTATCATCGCTTGAACCGTCGTCAACGATGCACATGTTTACTGGAGGAATCGTCTGATGCATAACCGACTCTGCGGTTAACTGAACCGTCCCGGCTCCATTTCTCGTCAAGAGAAGCGTCCAGTATTGCGACTCAATCCTTTTCATTGATGATTGTTCAATCTTCAGGTGTTCATTGTAGGTAAAGGTGTTCTCCAGCACGTTTACCTTATTAACCATTTCAATCACTATCCGTTAATTCTCCATCATTTTGTTGTAGAAATCAACAAGTTTGGGAATCTTACTTTCTACAGTCAATTTATGTCGAGATCTCATAACGTGTCCTTCTAACTCAGAGATGTTTACATTTCTTAAAGTTTCAGGTAATTCGTCGACATCTTTAATTATTAAGCCTATGCCGTATTTCTCTATGAAACGCTGAATTGTTTTATGCGGAAACGCTATAACTGGCAGATCGCTGCTAACATATTCGAGAACTTTGTTTGGAAGGGCGATGTCTAAATGTTCCCCATTTTTGGCACCGTTAAATCCTGCCCAACCAAAATCATACTGTGTTATCTCATAAAGCAGGTTCTTGTAGCCTAAAGTGTCATGGCAATGTATGAATCTGTTGCATTCAGCTAATTTTCTATATGTTTCATTGCTTTTTGTTATGTGGTTGCTTGTGGGGTAAATGTGAATGTGAATTTTATGATCAGCTATTCTTCTGAAGATTTCTCTTAGGTCGTAATGACTTCCCTTTACGACGCTGGTAACGCATCCGATATATACTATATGTATTTCTTTATCTTTATTGGATAATTTCTTCTTAAAATGTTGAGGCATTACTGATTTAGAGGCATAGTTGTAAAATGCAATATCGTTTTGAGCATCAACATTGTATTGTTGTTGAACGTATTTTTTAATTCCATCTGTAGCATAAATTCGCCCGTCGCTCTCTTCGCAAGCTCTTCTTTCCTCATCACGGTACCTCGCTAATTTTACTTCATCATCGTCCCTAAAGAACCCTGAATTATGGACTGATAGAACTTCATGTACATCATGGATTACAGGTATCTCCTCAGCGACATCAATGGCTGTCAATGTCAATATGTTTGGCGCGTTATGACTGTGAATGATGTGAGGCTTATACTTGTTAATGATTCTACGCATAGAGTCACTGATTTTTTCCGCATCAAGCCGGATTGTTTGATCGAAGTACTCTTCTCCAAACCCGTATAACTTGCTTAATGAGTGCCCGAAACGCCCAAAACAGAGAGACACATCGTTTCCTAGATAACGCCTTAATGCAATAGCATATTTTAAAGCTCGTATACACGGCTGAGGCTCTAAGAAAAGTATTCGAGGGACTGCTCGCTTAGTTTTTGAACATGTTGAAGGGGCTAATCTACGATATTCTAAACTTTGCATCTTACCAACTCATGTAAAGTTCTTTTTTCAGTGTGGCTTCAAAGAGAACAGATGACGTACCATCTTCTCAGCATGAGAAACCTTATATTATTATAAGGAAGCTAAGGAAGCTTGACGGTTTCTCAAGCCACAACCTAATAGATAGGTGTATATGTACATAATATTATATAAATTTTATCTGCCGTTGCCGTTGATTACCTTTATATATATTTCCGTTCTTTATGTTTTTCTTCCAATAGAGTAAAGGTAAAATGTCGAATGGAAAAGTGAGGACAGTATCTCGCTCAGATCTTAACGAGGAGAATCTTCTAATATTTATTCGAGACGGGTGGCTTCCAATCCCTAAATCCATAATTCCACCAGAAAGAAAGAACTTTCTATGGAATACTTTGGAGCTTCAACCATATGATTCAAGCGGAGATTACAGAGGAAGACTCTTAGATAATCTTCGATCCGCGATCCATTGCACTATACGCGAATGGGGCGACATCGACAGCATCGACCGAGTGGGCGTGTGGCTTTCAGGTGGGGTTGACAGCAGCACGTTACTTTATTTAACCTGTGAGATGCTTGGCTCAGAGAAAGTTCGTGCTTATTCAGTGGATTTCGGCGACCAAAACGAGGTCGAAAGAGCGAAGTTAATTGCAGATCGGTGTGATGTGAGGCTTCTGATAAAAGAGATGACCGTTGATGATAATATTCAGCTTACAGAGGAAGCTGTTTTGAACCAGAGGGGTCCCACGGACACGACACATGTTCTCTTCACCTCAAAACTTTGCAGTCGAGACAACACAAGAAAGGTTTTAAGTGCATTGGGGTTGGATGAAATTCAAGGTGGCTATCCAGCCCATGTAAATGCAAGCGATGAAGAGTTTTTTGAGGTTGAAACAAACCTGTTATGGAAGTGTCAAAGTTCTTATGCTCGGGCTCAACGAGTACAAAGCAAGAGATATGTAGAAATAAAATTTCCTTTTCTCCGCAGAGAACTAATTGCTTGGTGCAGAGGTTTACCGAGAACACATAAATGCACCGATCGAGAAACAAAAGTTAGGCTTAGAAAGGAACTGAAGCAAGTTATCTGATTCCGGAAAAGATCATAGAAGCTGGAAGAACTGCAGGCACCAAAGGCGGTTCTGTCCCGTTCTGGAAAAATGGTTCAAAGATTGTCTTGAAGAATGGTGCGGGAAAAATCTACCGCCTAAGGGCATTTCTTCCCAAGCTAGATTCAAGATAGATAATACGATAAAAGGATATCTATGGCGCAGGTGGCGTGCTGCAACAATAAACACTTTTCTAAGGTTGCTAGACGAAGGCAAATTTAACTATTTGAAGGGTGAGTCATAATTAATTTTATGAACATGCCTCTGATGCAGGGACACGTTAGTAGTATGTCATGGAAGAGTATGACTTAATCTTTTGAGGCTTCTGAGGCTTGTGGACTCCATCTTCTGGCCAACTCCCTCCAAGGAGAGGGAGGTCCCACGTATACACCTTTTCAGTAGAACCTCTGGTTTAACAGCTTTAATTACTTCTACACACTCTTCAGGGTTGAGCAGCAAGTACCAGTTTAGCTTGCCGAAGGTAAGAAGTCTCCATCCCAGCGTGCGTTTTGTTCTATTCATAGAATTTGGTCTCCTACTTTCAACTTCAGTCCCTTCATGGTTTCCTTTGGTATAATTACCTGTCTGTTAGAAGTGATTTTACTCATAGTTATTATGTTCTCTTTCATGACTAAAACTTCTTGAAGGAAGTATTTATCAAACGTTGGAATTGAGGAAGAAAGAATTTAATACAAAAAGGAATAACATATTTATTGGAGAAAATTGTAAAAAAAGCCATAATCATAGCAGTGAGCGAGTTGGAGGAAGAAGCGGAAGAAAGGATACATGATTTCAGGCTGGAGGTATCACTTGAAAGAATTAAAAACATATCTCTCAAAACAACATCGGAAATTAGCAGGTTGGGCACAGTTCTTGTTGGGCCTCTTTGCACGCATGCATGTATGCTGAAAGAGGTTATAATCGAAAGTGAATGGGAGACCTTTTTTGATTTGATTGTTCCGTTGAGAACGAGGTCCCGAAGGCATCCTAAGGGATTGATCGGTGGTGTACATAAGTGAATAAGATTACTAAGGCTACGGCCATAATCTTGATCGTCGTGGCTGTGGGTGCGATCACCTATTTCACACGGCAATGGAGCGTTCTCCAAGAGCTAGGAATTTTAGATTTTGTTACTTTAGAAAACATAGTTCTGGCTTTGAAGGTGGTCATCGTTTTAGTCGGGGCGATCGTCGCCGATCGAGTGGTTGGAGGAGCGATCAAACGGTATTCTAGAAGGATTGGGTTGGTGGAGCACATAGAAAACATGTTCAAAATGATCGCGCGAATCGTCATCTTTGCCGCAGCTATAACCATAATCCTCCCAATTTTCAATATAGACACAGGCGTTATTTTGAGCCTCTCTGCCCTAAGCGGTGCTGCCATAGGTTTCGCCGCCACACAGACCGTTGGAAACTTCCTAGCCGGATTGTACATCATGATATCCAGACCCTTCACAGTATCGGACTACGTGAAGATAGGGAACGTGGAAGGCCAAGTTAGGGAGATAACAGTTAACTACACAAAGATCTACATGCCTACCCACAACCTCATGGATATCCCCAACAGACAGGTCTTAGACAGCCGAATCTTGAACTACTCCAAAAAGGATATGGTTGACTATACGTTCAGGATGGGTTTCCCACCCACCCTCCCCGGAAACATTACAAATGCGGAGTTGATCGAAAACTGCATCGCTCCGGTCATCGACTCCTTCTACGATAGACACAAGAAAGTATTTGTAAAGAAGCCAGAGGTTACCATCGCTATAGACTACATGGGTTACATGGGGAGTGTTGGACTAGACAGGCTTCAGAGAACCTTCGCTCTGAGGGTTTTCTTTAAAAAGAAGGATGTCGAAGCCTTCTACAACCTACAGCCCGAACTTCTAAATGAAATAATCAAGAACTGGGACGAATACAGTAAAAAGGTAACCAAGGAGGTCTAGTTTAAAGAGGATTAACGTCTTGACGGTTTTTCTCTTGTGAAGAATGTTTACATCCACCCTACGGCGATTGTTGATAAGACCGCTAAGATAGGAGAAGGTACAAAAGTCTGGCGCCTCCTCCGTGAGGGAAAACGCTGAAATAGGCAGGAATTGTGTGCTCGGAGGAAAGGAGTGAAGATTGCTGGATTCACATTCTTCTAAATGAGAGAAAATCAATATGGATAAAGAAATGATAAATAGAGTCCTAAAGTTCGAATTAGAGCATATTCCCAAGGGCTCTAAAGGGTCGACTCAAAACAAACTGAGATTTTATTATGTTGCCTACCGAAGAAGAGGTATAGCGAAGGGCTTATCAAGAGATCAATGTCTCAAAGATGCGATTGATAGATTAAAAAAGGATCATCCTGAGTTTGATCCTGCATTTGACGAAGACTTCTTCAAAATCCCCAAAAAGAGTTTCTTGCAAAAATTAGTGGACCATATTAGATTTTTTAACGAAAAATAAATTTCCTTTTGACTGCATGCGTAAACTCTGTTTTCGGTTTCTCTGCATTGGCATGTAAGCTTCGAATAGTTGTTTGGTTTCCATGTAGTTTCATGTTTTAGAAAATAGCGTGGATATTTGTTTTTAACATAGGCTCTTTTGAAATCTTTCTTTTTAAGTGTTTTAGAATATTGAATAAGGAAATGAACGATGTAAGGGTTCCATCAAATCGCACATTAATGAAGGTTTACCACTTTGAATGCTATGCAGAAATCTGAGGCATCGCTCAAGTTTTGCTTTTAATACTACCCCTCTACGCTTTGGAATTTCTGGAAAGAAATTTTTCAAAGCTTTTTTAGACAAAAACAAACTCTAGCGCGTGTTAATTAGAGTGTTAGAGGCTTATTTGAAACATTAGACGTTTTACAAGCTCTTTGTAACGATTTCGAATGGTAACTTCAGTTACTTCCGCTATCTCAGCTACTTCTCTCTGTGTCCTCCTTTCCCCTGATAACACGGAAGCTATGTAACTTGCCGCGGCAGCCATGCCCATGGGGCCTCGCCCTGAAGTAAGTTTCAACTCTTTCGCGGCGGCTAAAATTTTGTGAGCAAATTCCTCAGCTTTCCCCTGCATTGCCAGCTGGTTTGAAAACTTTGTTATGTATTGGCTTGGCTCAACAAGCGGGACAGAATAGTCAAGCTTTTTGATTAGAAAACGGTAGTTGCGACCGACTTCTTTTTTATTTATGCTTGAAGCCTGAGCTATTTCTTCTAATGTTCTGGGCAATTTACATTGCCTGCAAGCCAAATATATTGCTGCGGCAGTTACGCTTTGAATTGACCTTCCTCGTATTAGTCGTTCTTTAACGGCTTTTCGATAGATGACCGAGGCTGTTTCAAGGATGTTTTTGGGAAGGTTTAGGTTGTTGCCGATTTTGCTCATTTCAGATAAGGCAAAGGTGAGGTTGCGTTCTGTTGCGTCTGAAACTCTTATTCGGCGCTGCCATTTTCTAAGGCGGTAAACTTGCGCTTTTTGCCCTGGTGAAAGCCTCTTTCCATA
>DAOUTL010000057.1 GCA_030626685.1 Candidatus Bathyarchaeota archaeon
AATGGAAACTCATGTCCACATTTCGGACACTTAGCCATGTCGCATTGAACAGAAGATGGACAGCCAGAACAAGCAAGGGCTCTACCGTATGTTACGTCAAAAGCAAAGCCGCATTTTGGACAGCGAATAATTCGTTTCGACTGCGAACCCACTTTAAGTCACTTTCTCTGAATCAAGCATCTCACAAAGTTTTAAAAACTTTTCTTAAGCCGCTTCGACGCATTCACGTTGAAATTTTAGCAACGCGCACTAATCTTTAACATGCTTAACACTAGCCAACTTTAATAGAAACAAAACGCGCCTTATCATGTGGGATTAATTTGAATGCAGAGATAAATGCAAAGGATGTCCAAGGAGTTCAAAAACCTAAGCTTCCCAAAAAACACAAGAAGCGAGGTGCAAAGTTTTGTCCTAAATGTGGCTCAACTAATGTTTTTTGGGCTTCTGGTCTACCGCAGCTATGGTCCATTTGGGAGTGCAGGAATTGTGGGTATCGTGGTTCTTTAATTCTTGAAGATGGTAAGCTGGCGGAAAAACTTAGAAGAAACTATTTCAAAAAGATTACTTTCAAACGTTAGCTTACTTGTATCTTGCCCGTCTTTTCTTTCTTTTCTTCTTCTGTCGACGCATCTTCTTCTTTTTCCACTTTGCGCGAATATTCTACACGCCCCAAGGTTCTTATTTCTATTCTATTGTTGCATGTCTCCGCTTTAAATCCTCCTCAGTCCGCCCTAACCGATGCATCAACTCCACAATCAAACTGTCCAAAAACACCATGCAATTATTCTCAAAAATGCTTCCAAGGGGGCTTAATGGCTCGCGTTCACCGATGATTTGTCTGGCTAGGTAATCTTCTTCCTTAGGCCAACCCATCCTTGTCCTTCCCTTAACAGTTACGATGTGGTCGGCTATCTGACCTAGAGGTGACTTTGGAAATGATGTGATGGCAATGACTGTTGCTCCAATTTCTTTAGCGGCTGCACTTGCTGTTAAAACGATTTTTGTTGCTCCTGTGCCGGAAATAGCGATTAGCAGGTCTTCTTTTTCCGCAGCTGGTGTGATGGTTTCTCCTAGGAAATAGACGTTAAAACCTAAGTTCATTAGGCGTAAAGCAAAGGCTCTGGCAACGAATCCGCTTCTTCCCATACCTGCCATGAAGATCTTCTTGTCCTTTGCTCCGAGTAAGAGTTCAATTAGCCGCTCAACTTCTTTAACGTTAAGCTTTTCAATAGATTGCTTGATGCCAGTAACAATTTCCTCTGCCGCTGCTTTCAACCATTCCAACCTTTTCAAGCTCCGAAGAACCCATTACACAAACGCCTATATTAAAAATCTTGCGGTTTAGAACAAGCTTCCTAAAAGTTCATTTAAAGATGGGATTGCAAAGAATAGACGTGTATAAATTGCGGTTGCCAAAATTCCAACGGTTATGGCTATCAAAATGAAGTCGCCTCTGTGCATTTTGAGCACGTATAGGTTTGTGCGGTTTTTTGTTGCTCCCCATGCACGGGATTCCATGGCTTCAGCCAGTTCCAAGCTTCTACGAATTGAACCCACAATCAAAGGTATAAGAATTGGAATATAGTTTCTGATTCTTTTTAGAAAGTTTCCACCTTCAAGCTCCAAACCCCTAGCTTTTTGAGCATCCATAATTGTTTGGGCTTCTTCGGCTAAAACAGGGACGAAACGTACAGCAGTTGTGAAAGCGAAACAGAACTCGTATGGTATGTGTGTCTGCTCTAGGGCTAAGCCTAAATGATCAGGTGATGTTGTTAGGAAGAATATGGAAAAAGATTCCACAAGCACTATGAAACGTAGAGTCATGGCAACAGCGTTTTCCACACTCTTTGCTGTAACGATGTAGCCAGCCCCAATGAATGAAAAAATAAAGTTAGTTAAGAAAATTATTGCGGCTAGGAACACAGCTCCGCGCATGGAACGAAGCCACTCGCGTTTAACACCCGCTAAAAGAACGAACGGAATCTGTATCAAAAAGAGCGTTATTAACGGTAATAGCTCCCAAAAAATTATTGCGGCCACGAAAATTGCGCAAACATAGACAAATTTTATTCTCGGGTCTAGGTTGTGGATGGGAGAGTAAACCCTTCGAAATCTAAGGCCTTCAAAAACGCTCATTTTGCTTGTTCCTCCAAAACGCTGAGTAATATTTCTCGTGCTTCGTAAACGTCAATAACGTTTTTGGGAAGTCCTAAGTCGGAGAGCTTTATAAAAATTTGAGCTATTTGTGGCGGTACAACAGATGCTTGCGTCAAAATTTCGGGGTTTGTAAGCACTTTTCGGGCTTCACCGTCAGTAACCATCCTTCCTCCACGCATCAACAAAACCCTTGGGTTACATTCAGCCACAAACTCCACATCGTGTGTGACGATAATTATGGTTCTTCTTTGAGCTTTCATTTGCATGATAAACTGGCGAAGCTTCTCTTTTTGCTGGTAGTCTTGCCCTATGGTTGGCTCATCTAATATCAGCATTTTCGGGTTCCAAGCTAAAACCGAAGCTAAGGCTACACGTTTCCTTTCTCCACCGCTGAGCATGAAGGGTGAAGTTTTTCTGTATTGTACTAAACCCAAGAGGTTTAGAGCCCATGTTACCCGCCTTTTTATGATGTTTTCTTTAAATCCGAAATTCTTTAGGGCGAAGGCTATCTCCTCTTCAACTGTTTCGCTGAAAAGCTGAGTGTCTGGGTTCTGAAAGACGAATCCAACTTTTCTAGCTAAGGTTGCAACGCTGACTTTTCTTGTGTCAACTCCATCGACAAGCACGCTTCCCTTGGTTGGCTTAAGCAATCCGTTAAAATGCTTCACTAAAGTTGTTTTCCCGGCGCCGTTTTCTCCCATTATGGCTGCAAATTCACCGTTGTTGATTGTTAAGGATACACCTTTTAACGCTTCTACACCGTTTGGATACGTGAAATGGACATCTTTAACCTCAATCATTAAGCCTTTAAAACCCCCCTCAGCAAAGCTGACATCTCATCTGAAGACAATGGAACCGCATTACCAAGTTTTACTCTATCTTTCTGAAGTATTTGGTAGAGACGTGTTGCTTTTGGGATTCCAACCCCAATTAAACGGGCTTCTTTAGAACTTAAAATTTCGCGGGGTTCTCCGTCTAGAACAACCTTTCCATCTTCCATAATTATTATGTGGTCTACATATTTTGCAGTTAAATCAAGTCTATGTTCAACAAGCACTGTAGTTATTCCAAGCTTTCTGTTTAGCTCGTAAATGACTTCAAATATTTTCTTTGCTCCCAAAGGATCAAGAAAGGAAGTTGGCTCATCTAGAACTATCACTTCCGGCTGCATGGCTAAGACAGATGCAATCGCAGCACGTTGTTGTTGTCCACCTGAAAGTTCATGGGGCGCCCTTTCTCTCAAGTCATATATACCCGTGAGCTTAAGCGCCCAATCCACTCTTTTGCGCATTTCTTCTCTGGGAACTCCGAGATTTTCGAGCCCAAAGGCTACATCTTTTTCCACGGATAAAGCGAAAAGTTGGTTTTCCGGATTTTGAAAAACAAGTCCTACGTGCTTTGCCAGTTCGCAAATTGGTTGTTCAGCAACTTTAAGCCCAGCGGCTGTTACCTCGCCTTTCAGTTCACCTTGGTAGAAATGTGGGATTAACCCGTTGAAACATCGGCAGAGGGTTGTTTTCCCGCATCCGCTTGGTCCGGTGACCAAGACAAATTCTCCTTTCTCAATTTTTACGGAAACATCTCTAACTGACGGTTTTGCTCCACCCGGATAGGTATAAGTAAGGTTTTTTGTTTCAATTATCGCCATGCTGGTGGTGCCTGCCTACTTGTAAGCGAGTTATTTTGCTCATTTAAGAGTAGCTACTTAATTGTGGGTTGACAACGTTTCCTTTAAAAGCCGTAAACAACGTTTAAGCCCTGTCTCTATATCTCCCAAGCCGTTGACTCCGGCGGCTGTGGAATTATGGACTACCACCCCTGAGGTTATATAATTTCCTTCAGTCGTGGTAATGTCCTCCATTACGTTTACGTTTTTTTCTTTATCGATGGATTTAATTTTTAACCAGCGAAATCTGAACAGTCCATCCACTTGCCTCTTCAGTGTTTGGTTCTCCACGTAGGGTTTTGTTTTCATCCAATCATTCAGAGATAAAAAACGACCCGCAAAATGCATTGTTCTTCTTAAATTCACATGTTTAGAGTTTGTCTCGTTGATCACTCTCGCAAGCGCTGTTTCCTTCACAGGGATGATTTTTATTTTTTTCACCTTTAAAGCAATACGCTTCACTTTCCGTCGTTTATCAAGGGCTTTAAAGTTTATGATCTCCACAAACCTGGATAGATCGATGCCAGTAATAGATATCGCATATTGCTCCTTGTAATTTTGTTTATGCTTTTTGGTGAGAGTTCCATGAACCCCCAATCTTAGCAGTAATAATTGTACTTTGAGCATAAGATTTTCGTCCGACGTAGCTATCGACACACCATGAGGGTCAACCGTGCCTTCAGCATCAGTCAAACCTCTGAGAAACTCTAAAACAACATTATCCTCCGACTTGCATATTAACTCTAAAATCATCGGCTTACATCGCTCGAAGAAGGCGCCTAATACGGAACTGTAAAAACGAGTTCTCCAACAACTCTTTTTTGGTACACGAGAAATTACTGCTGAACAGTTAAACAACAACTCGCCCAGTGAAGCGTAATACTCTGCAACCTCTTTTCTTTCTTCCTTAAGTTCAACTACGTCGTGATTATAAACACTTCCATCTCCAACAAAGTATCCTAAGAACCGCGCAACCTCAGGAGTTAAAAACATGGAGACCCTAACGTTTTTAATATGATGCCCCTTCGTTAACCCGGCTTTGTAAACATCAATAACTCTTGGAAGACGCTGAGGAGAGCCCTCTACAGAAAGCCTCTCAACTCCCATTACATAATCGCCTACTTTTAATTCTGTCGCTCCTTTTTCCACCATATCTAATTTACTTAACGTGAAAAACCGGTGATCCGGCGAGGCCTTTACTTCAAAATTATAGCTTGTTTTTATCACAAAAACCTCTTCGTAGCTGTCATTCCTAAACCTTTGGGTACATATAGCGTTAGAGTTTTCGAGAGTCGTTAAGTTATAGGATGCAACTTTATCTCCAATTTTAACCTCTCTCAACGGTTTTATCTCACCATTCTTTAGGATTACCAAACTGTTAGGTGAAAGACAGTGTCCACCGCCCATGCCGTGCAGATATTCCCCTAGGGGTTTGGCTATATCTCTACCAAGGTGGATGCCTGTCTTTTTATAAAATTCGCGGGTGGAACGTAAACTGATTTCTAGATTTTCATTTTTCTGTCCAGCCACAACCGCGACGTGTGCACCCAATTCAATTATGGCTCTTGCTGCTGAGGCTTGGTAGGCGCTGACATGGGAAAACGCAATTATCCATTCATTGATTTTGATGAGTTTGGCTCTTCTGGAGGCTTTTAGTCTTGCGACGCGTTCTGAAAATTCCATGGGTAAGGAGAGCAGAGACAATGTTTCTTGCGCGTTCACGCCAGCGTCAATAAGCTCTGCCACCGTCTTTAGTGTGGATGAGTTGGCTATGATGAAATGGCGTGTGTCAGAGGCTATGCCCAAAAACAGTGCTTTTGCCTCATTTTCGCCGGGTTTAACGTCCGTCTGTTTAAAGAAGTCATAGACTATCTCGCATGTTGATGAGGCTTCCTCGTTCGTTATGCATAACGTTGCTAGCTTTCCTGTTTCCGGATGTGCTGCATGATGATCAATAACTATTATTGGCGCCTTTGAGGCTTTCACTTTTTCAGCTAAATTATTTAATTGTTGAACTGTGTTGGTGTCAAGCAGCACTATTGCGTCGGCATTTTCCACATGGGGCTGCATTTTCACTTCTATTGGCAAATGTTTGAGGAGGTGTTTTGCAAGGCGGCTTATTCCTTGGGCTGCTCCAACTTCAACTTCGAGATTCGGTCTGAAATGTTTTAATAAGCTTGCGAAGGCGTAGGCGGAACAGATTGCGTCTGGATCAGCGTTGTGGTGACATAATAAAACAACAAGCTTAGCGTCTAACTCATCTAAAATTTCAGTTATTTCTTTGAATGACACGTCAATTCCCTCAAATCCTTTAAATACTTTTCAGCTGAGGCGAAGGCTTCTTTTACTGCTTCGTCAACAAGCTTTTGCACATTAAAATCTTTCATTAATGGTGACAGAGAAACATCAACTTCAACCGTGAGTGTCACAGGTTTCGTTCCTTCAGCTTCAACGGTTACGTTTAACGCTTCTATTCTTTTCGGAGAAACCTTTGATGTGACGGATTCTCTGGCGGCTTTCTCCGCAATTGAACAAACTTCTTCAATTTGCTCACTGGTTAACTCCTGTATGCCCAATTCTTCCACAAGTTTCACCTAAGTAATTAGCGGCTAGGAAGGAGAAACAGGACTTAAGTCTTGTTGGAGTTTAACCTGCAAATTCTTCAGTTGTCCTCGCAAGCGTTCTTCCTGCTTTCCAAGAACTGTGGCTCGCATGTTAAGCAGTTCCTTCCGCTCGTTTAAATCAACAGTTACTTTTGCTTTTTCCGCCTTCACCAGAAGCGAGCCGATTGCTCTGTATATGACTGCATCTTCAGTTAGTTTCTGTAATTCACTTAGGGCTTGTTCAATCTCTGTTAGTTCGAGTTCTACCTGCTGTTTTTGTGCCAAAACTGATTGGAGAGTCCGCTGAAGCTGCTGAAGCCTTAGCAAACGCTCCTGAACTTGGGGCGGAAGTTTCGAAATTTCTTCGCTCACTTTAAACCCTTCTATCTGCACAGCAATACGTTAAAGCCATTAATTAAGCATTTTTCCTTTTAAGTATAACTTTCGCTTTCTGAACAGCATTGCTCCTTCGTGGTGGCAGACGTATTCAAAGCCCACTGCAATAAGCCTTCCAGCTTCCTCGACTGTTTTGGTCAGCAAAAACGTAGGGGGTAGGGGTAGGTAAAATGGCGAAGTTTTCACGTTCATTTTGATGGTTAGACGGCGTGTTCTCGTGCTTCCTTTTGCCTTTCCAAGCCTCTCTCCAGCAAGCCCGTGGGCCTTACCTGGATCTATAACCCTGTTACGTGAAATTTTAACCAATACGACCTACCCCCCGTATTTTTACGGGCGTTACCTACTGTTGATAAACTAATATCAGAATTTTTTAACTGGTAAAACGAGAACACCTGTCAAGAAGCTTTTCCTTCATTCAATACAATGCATTTATTTGAATACGTATGTGAAAAGGATGGCTTACTTTTCTTTTGTAAGTGTAAGTGAATCTAAAGTTGAACAGACACTGTAAATGCTGGAAATCCATCTTAAATAAGCGTTCACTGCTGCACGCAAAGCAACGGTATCACTGGCTTCAATTTTCAAAACTAAGAATGTGTCTACTTTCTCCAAACTTGCTCTGGAACGCATGGTAGCAGGCTTCTTAACCTCCGGCTTCAAAGCCTTAAAAACTATTTCTAAATGTTTTTCGGAAGGAAACTTCAAACGCACAATAGCTTTTGCCTTCATCCAGTTAGCTCCCAAACTAGACGTGGTACCCTAAGCTGCGGACCAACCTCAACAACCTCTGGAATTAGCTTAAACGTGACAATTATGCAGTTTGAGGGGTCTGCTGAAATCTGCATTGCACAATCATATTTTCCATTAACGATTTCGTCAAACGAAAGGATTGGGATACCGGGGAATTCTGACAAAGCATTTTCAAGCCTTTTAACCTTAAAGGAAGCTTTTTGCGAAGATGCCATTGCGACGGATTTTATCCTTCTTCCCCTCGGCATGTTCTCTCTGAAATCTCTCCGCAGCTTTATGTCTCTTATATAGA